>CALBRY010000395.1 GCA_937927665.1 uncultured Chloroflexota bacterium | reverse complement strand
CGCTGGTCGAATAGCCGTCAGCAGTGGCGGTCGGCGCGTCGTTGACCGCGCTCACATCGACCGTAACCGTGGCGGTATCCGAGCCGCCGTGCCCATCGCTGATCGTGTAGGTGAATGTATCGATTCCGTTGAAGTTCACCGCCGGTTGGTAGATCACATCATTACCCAGCGCATTGAAGTAGGCGATGCCGTGACTGGGCTGTGTGCCTGCAACGATCGTCAGGGTGTCACCGTCAACATCGGTATCATTGCCTAACAAAACGATAGAAGTGCTGTTGTCTTCGGAGGTCACACCGGAGTCATCAACGGCGTTTGGCGCATCATTGACCGCGTTCACCGTGATCGTCACCGAGCTGAACTGGAATTCCCCGCTGCCGTCATTGGCGCGGTAGGTGAAGTTATCCAACCCATTGTAGTTTGCGTCCGGC
Organism: uncultured Chloroflexota bacterium; assembly: GCA_937927665.1. Taxonomy (GTDB): domain Bacteria; phylum Chloroflexota; class Anaerolineae; order Aggregatilineales; family Phototrophicaceae; genus Flexifilum. Next base: position 28,706 of record CALBRY010000395.1, on the reverse strand, counting down.
GTGTAGGTGAAGCTGCCGTCCGAGTTCAGCGTGACTGTACCGTTTAACGGGAGGTTAACGAGTAATGCCGTGAGCGCGCTGCCTTCGGGATCGTTGTCGTTACCCAACACACCGGGCGCAGCGACGTTCAGCGGTGTGTCTTCGTTGGTAACATAGCTGTCAGTTTGTGTAATGGGCGGATCGTTGACCGCGCTCACATTGATCGTGACGGTGACGCTGGCGGGTTCGTCTACGCCGTCCGTCGGATGATAGGTGAAGCTGTCCGGTCCGTTGAAGTTCAGATTTGGTGTGTAGATGAACGAGCCATTCGCGTTCAGCACAACCGTACCGTTAGCGGGGTTCGAGTCGAGGATCGCCGTCAGCGTATCGCCATCCGGATCGACATCATTGGAGAGAACACCCGGCGCGGCGATGTTCAGCGGCGTATCTTCGTTCGTGGCGTAGCCATCACCCGTAGGAACCGGCGAGTCGTTGATCGGGTTGACCGTGATCAACACCGTGACGATGTTCGAATTGAGCGCACCATCGTTCGCCTGATACGTGAAACTGTCCGCGCCGTTGAAGTTCAGGTTCGGCGTGTACGTGAATGAACCATTCGCGTTCAGCGTGAGCGTGCCGTTCGAAACATTTGTGACCAGCGCCGCCGTCAGCGGATTGCCGTCCACATCGTTGTCATTGCCAAGCACACCGGGCGCGAGAACCGTCAGCACCGTGTCTTCGTCAGTGATGTAGCCTTCCGACGAAGCGACCGGCGCATCGTTGACCGCGTTCACATTGATCGTGACGGTGACGGTGTTGGAATTCAGCGCGCCATCGGTCGCTTGATAGGTGAAGCTGTCCGATCCGACATAATTCAGGTTCGGCAGGTAGGTGAACGAGCCGTCCGCGTTCAGGTTCAGCGCGCCGTTCGAAACATTCGTGACCAGCGATGCTGTCAGCGGATTGCCGTCCACATCGTTGTCGTTGCCGAGCACACCGGGCGCGGGAACCGTCAACAGCGTGTCTTCGTTGGTCGCGTAGCCATCCGCGCTTGCGGTCGGCGCATCATTGACCGGGGTCACGTTGACAGTGACGGTGGCAGTATCGACACCGCTGCCCACCTGATCGGTGATCGTGTACGTGAAGGTGGTTGTCCCGTTGAAGTTCGCGCTTGGCGCAAAGCTGACACCCGTGCCGCCGCCCGTGATCGCCGCCGTGCCGTTAGCAGGCTGTGTGACGCTCGTCACGAGGAATGCATCGCCCGTCGGATCGGTGTCATTGGCGAGGACATCAAAGGTTGTCGCGCTGGAATCTTCCGCGACGGTGAAGGGACCATCATCGATCGCATCCGGCGGCAGGTTCGAGACGACATTGATCGTCACCGTGCCGGGCGTGAGTGCCGCGCCGTCAAATGCGTAGTACGTGAACTGCACGACCGTGCCAGCCGGACCCGCAGGCGTGTAGCTGAAACTGCCGTTCGAATTGACAGTTAATCCTGCTCCGGCGAACGGAGCAATCGGAAGCACAAACGGAACGCTTAGCGGATTGCCATCAATATCGCTGTCATTGCCGAGGATACCCGGCGCAGCAACCGTGAGCGTCGTGCCCGCTTGAACCGAGTAGACATCATTGACCGTTGTCGGCGCGTCGTTGACCGCATTCAAGGTGATCGTGACGGTGACGGTGTTCGAGTTCAGTCCGCCATCATTGGCGCGGTAGGTGAAGCTGTCCGAACCGTTAAAGTTCAGGTTGGGCGTGTAGCTGAAACTACCATCCGCGTTCAATGTCAGCGAACCGTTGGAAGTTGTTGATACCAACGCCGCCGTAAGCGTGCTGCCTTCGGGATCGCTGTCGTTGCCCAGCACACCGGGTGCTGGAACGGTCAGCGGCGTATCTTCGTTGGTCGTGTAAGCATCCACGACGGCGGTCGGCGCATCGTTGACCGCGTTGACGGTGATCGTCACGGTCGCGTTGGTGGTGCCAAAGGAGTCATCGGCGGCGTAAACAAATGTATCGGTGCCGTTGAAGTCGGCGTTCGGCATATACGTGAAACTGCCGTCCCCGTTCAAGTTCAGCACGCCGTTGGATGGCGGGGTTATTTCAAAGACGCCGATTGGATCGCCGTCGATATCGCTGTCGTTACCCATCACACCGGGCGCGGGGACGGTCAGCAGCGTATCTTCATTGGTGCTGTAGTCGTCATTGACCGCTGTCGGCGCATCGTTGAGGGGCAGGACTTCCAGCGTCGCCGTCACCACATTTGAATAAACACTGCCGTCGAAAGCGCGGTAGGTGAAGGTTTGCGTGCCGAAATAATCGGCGGGCGGCGTATAGTCGAAACTGCCATCCGGGTTCAAATTCAACACGCCAAGCGCGGGCGGTGTCACCAATTCAGCCACGATCGGGTCGGCGTCATTGTCGATGTCATTGAACAATACGCCGTCAATCGGTGCGGCGGTGAGCACGGTGTCTTCATCAAGCGAAAAGTTGTCGTCAAAGGCGACGGGCGCATCGTTGACCGCGTGTACGTTGATCGTCACGGTGACCATGTTTGAATAGTCCGTGCCGTCAAACGCTTCATAGGTGAAGCCGTCCGTACCGTTAAAGTCGGTATTCGGCGTGTAGGTAAAACCGCCGTTCGCGTTCAGTGTCAGCGTGCCATCGGTGACATTGCCCACCAACGACGCGATCAACAGAACGGTTTCCGTATCGCTGTCGTTACTCAGCACGCCGGGCGCGGGAATAGTCAGCGGGGTGTCTTCGTTCGTGTCGTAAGTATCATCGACGGCGACCGGCACATCGTTGACCGCATTCACGTTAATCGTCACCGTCGCGGTGTTGTTGCCGCCGTTCGGATCAGAAGCGCGGTATACAAAACTATCCGTGCCGTTGAAGTCAGCATCCGGGTTATAGACAAAACTGCCATTTGATCCGAGGTTGACCGTACCGTTCGACGGGTTGCTTTCAATCACCGCTGTCAGCGTATCGCCGTCAACATCCGTATCGTTATTAAGCACACCCGGCAAGGCAACATTGAGCGTCGTATCCTCGTCGGTGGTGTAGTTGTCATCCACCGCATCGGGACTATCGTTGACCGCGAGCACCGTCACGGTGACGGTTGCGGTATCCGTGCCGCCAAACCCATCGCTGATGGTGTACGTGAACGTGTCCGTCCCGTTAAAATTCAGGTCGGGCGTGTAATCGATCGACGTGCCCGCATTGATCGTAGCAGTGCCACCCGGCGGATTGCTGACCGCGGTAATCGTCAGCGTTTGACCGGGATCGGGGTCGCTGTCGTTGCCCAACACCAGAATATTGAGCACCCCACCGTCTTCAATCGTTCCCGTACCGTCATTATTGGCGACGGGCAGGGCGTTGTTGATCGTTACCGTGCTGTCGGTGATCGTATTCAGCACCGACGCGCCCTCGAAAATGGCGTTCGTTTCGCGCGGGAAATCGACCGAGATGAGATCAAGGAGCGTGCCTGCCGGGGCGGGTTCAAGCGCTTCAAAGCGCACCGTCACCATCGTGAACGTACCCGATGTATACGGCGAGAAAATAGCGCCTGCATAATCGACCGTTCCGGCAGCATTGCTAAATGTGTTCGTAAGCACAATCGGCAGTGTCGTTCCTGCCGTCATGCTGACGACTTCCAACTTGGTTATATCAAAGTTGAAGTGCGCTTCTGCGCCATCGATCAACTGTGGGAGCGTTGTTGACGGGTTGATTCCCGTGTTGATCTCCACCACCATGTTGAACTGATCGCCGACATTGACTGTCGGATTGCTGGTAAAGTAGATATTCGCAGGACCTGTTCCTCCTGCCTGAGTCTGCGGGGAGTCTTGGGCTTCGAGCAGTCCCGCGGGGATGCTCACCGCGATCGCCGCGAAAGCGATCAAGAGGATAAGTGCTGCAACCAATCGAAAGCGGGTGTTCAAAGTTGTCTTCTTTCTCCTGACTCCTCCGAAACCACAGCACTAAAGAATCACCATGTTCGGAATCGCCGCACGCTGCATATTATGAACAAGTCAATATTACCTCATCTGTGCGGATTTCTAGCATACAGATGAGATGAATTTTGTCTTTCGAATGTTTCCGGCATCGATCATAACGATGATCGGAGTGTTTCCGCGAATGTGCCCGCCGAGTCATACCGATCCGCCGGGTCTTTCATCAAGCACCGCATGATTGCCGCCTCCATCATCGGAGGGATACCCTCGCGGTGCTGACTTGGCGGCGGCGGCGAGGCGCTCACATGCTTGAGCAGGAGTTCATACGGCGTGCTGCTTTCAAACGGGAGTTCGCCGGTGATCATGCGGTAAGCAACCACGCCGAGCGCATAAATATCCACCCGGTGATCGACCTCGTTGGGCGAAATCACCTGCTCCGGTGACATGTAATGCACCGTGCCGGTTAAATCACCGCTCGTTTCCGGCGCGCCTCTGCCGAGCACCTTGCTGATCCCGAAATCCATCAAAACGACGCGGCGGTTCTCACCGCTGACGAGCATGATATTCGCAGGCGTGACATCCCGATGAACGAGATGTTGATTGTGCGCGTAATCGAGCGCCGCCGCGACTTCACTCAACAGCGCGACTGTTTCGGCAAATGAAAGCGCGCCATGCTGGCGCAGATATTCTTCCAGCGTCACACCATCGAGAAATTCCATCGCGATGTAATACGTATCGCGGTGTTCGCCGCAGTCGTACACCTGCACAATATTCGGGTGATTAAGCTGGGCGACGATGCGCGCTTCCCGTTCAAACCGTTCCCGAAAATCGAGCGTACTCGCCAGATCGCGCCACAAGATTTTAACTGCCGCCTGTCGATCCAGCGCTTGATGATAGCCGCGATACACCTCACCCATGCCGCCGCGCCCGATGCGCTCTTTCAGTTGGAATGAGCCGACCATATCGGTACGTGCCGGAAGCGTCCCGTTTGCCATCGCTTCAAGGTCTTCGGTGACGCGCATCAGATCGCGGACGCGGGCGCGCAGATGCCGCGAAAGGATTTGAATGATCCCTCTGGAAACTTCCGGGTGACGTTCCAGCAAATCGTAAAACGCCGCTTGATCGAGCCGGAACAGGCGCGAATCGGCATCCGCCGTGACTGACGCCATGCGCGGCTCAGAATCCAGCAGTGCCATTTCGCCAAACACATTAAATTCGCCAATTCGGTTGATCACCCGTGTGCCTTGATGCACCTGTACACTGCCTTCCACAATGATGTACAGGCAGTCACCGGGGGCGTTTTGTTCAAAGATGACTTCCCCGGCTTTTACGTGGATTTCGACCAATAAATTAGCAACCTGAGTCAAGATCGGAGTTGGCAGGCTCGAAAAGAGCGGCACAGATTTTAAGCAGATAAAACGTTCAAGCGATGCGCTCATAACCCCATTCTCGTATGGTCATCGGTTGGATGTCCGCTAATCGTATCCGACTCGGGGCGGAATAGCGCGTCCGATTTTGTTTGGATTTGCTAGGCTTCGTAGAGCAGTATAGGGAATAGTTGAATACCAATCCCATTCTTCCGTATAATACGATAAATTCTCAACATTAATCGCGTGGGGGACAACAATGACTATTCTGTACCAGCATGATGTTTATGTGATGGATTGGGTTATTGAAGGACAGCTTCTTTATGGAAGGATGTGGGGCGAATGGGGATCCCAAGACATGCAGAAATGGGATGTCGAAATTCAGGAAATGTTGGAGGCTGCGCGCCAGCGTGACATGATCCTCCATGCCATCTGGGATCAATCGGAGGTCAAGAAGCTTGCTTCCATTCAGGATTACATGCGCCTTGAAGCGCGGTTGCACCCCAGCGCGGGCTGGAATGTGATCATCAATTCCCCCAACGCCGCGCAGAAATTTATTCTTTCCGCCGCAACCCAGTTGATGAAAATGCGCCTCCGCTTCGTCAATTCCCTCGATGAAGCGGTTGACCTGCTCAAATCTGTCGATTACCGGCTCGAAACCACGGATGTCATGAGTGCTGTGCGCCATGTTTCTCAACAGCAGGTGGACTTCCTAAAAACCTATCCCCACTATATCAGCGTAGGCTAGGCAGGAGACATTGGAGCATCACCTGTTCAAAAAAACGGGACACTTGAGAGTGTCCCGTTGAGCATGATTCAGCCGAACAGCCTAACCGCCCTCTGAACCTTCACCGCCGCCTTCTGATTCGCCGCCTGATTCAGCTTCACCGGAAACCTCACCCTCTGATTCGCTGCCTGCTGTGTCACCGCCTGTATCTGCCGACTCATCTTCGCTGTTTTCGGCGGCATAATACACATCATCGATGAAGGTATCCGCGTCTTCAGGATCAACCGTTTGGGCAAATGTGGACTGCTCCAGTCCATGCATAAAGCTGTCGATAACCGAGTCGTCCAGCCCATAATATTCGCCCAAGTATTCCCGCAGTGCGTCAGGATCATCACGCAGTGCGAGGATATCGGCTAGGTCTTCGGGATAGATTCCCATTCGCTTCCATAAACGCTAATGCGGTCTGAAGCCGATCACCTGACGCCTGTTGGGCTTGTGAAGGCACGATGAAAGACATCAACGAAACAGCGATCACAATGATGACGCACGAAAGAAACCGGGAAAAACTGTTTTTTGACATGGTTATTCTTGAGCGGAGCCCCAAACTTAGGTTCAAGGTGAGGAATGTTTGAGGCACGTCTGTTCACAATTATACGCCTAATGTGAAAACAAAATAAGAAAAACACATCCTTTATGTTACACTTTTCTTATCTTGATGGATGGTTCCCTTCACCTTAGGCGTATAAATTGCCTTACTCCGCTGGCGCGTCGGGGATTCTCCCTTCGTCCGTCTCCGCCCCCACCATCGTGATCACGCCAAACGTTCCCATGATCGCAAACAGCATCGGAGCCATCACCGGAGCGCCCCGGATCAGCCGCTCGACGACGATCGTTTCGCCGCCTTCCGGTAAATCAGCATTCAGGTGAAGCCCTAACCCTAACACGCCGATTCCGATCATCAGCAGCATGATCACGAAGAAGAAAAACCAATCCGCCGGGGTATGGCGATGATACAGCGCCATCAAAGTGGTAGCGACCGCGCCGAACACGCCGAGCACAACCGGAGTCCATACCCAGATATTCTCGTAATTGGTGCGTCCGTGATCCAGAAATGCGCTCAACGTCGCCGCGTACAAACCGAATGCGATCAACCATAAGAACTGGCGCGTTTGCGGGATCGGCGTATTGAACGTGAGGATTCCCGGCAGCGTCAAACGTCCGCTTTCGGGGCGGGTATCCTCCAGCACAGCGATGATCGCCAGCAAGCCCACCCCCGCGAACGAGAGCGGACCTGCGACCGGCGGCGCAAAGACCAGCCAATCCCATTGTGCGCCCAGTCCGGGAACGGCGGGCTGAATCCGCGACCAGTGAAACGCCGATCCCACCACGCCGACAACCACACTCGCGGCAGCGACGGCGATCACGATCAGCGAACTCAGCGTATTTGTCCCGCGCCGCACGCGGATCGCGCCCGCGATCAACAGGCAGAGTCCCGCAGCAGGACCGAACACGATCGGGATGCTTTCGCCCGGTTTTACACTCCCGCTGATCAAGTGGGCAAGCAGTGTCTCGACACCCAAGCCAATCTGCACAAAAGCGACCAGCGCGAGCAAAAGATCACTGCGGCGAAGTGGTATCTTGAGCGTACCCACGCCGGGAATACGGGTTGACTGAGGTTCAGATCGTGTCGCCATCGTGATCAGCCCCCCGGCGCATTTTCCGCGCCAACAGGCGTCACCAATAGATCAACGGCGGGATTCGGCGGCGTCGATTCGGCGGTTGCTTCCGGTGCGCTCAAATACGCCCGCGCCGCATCGATCGATGGGAAGCCTTCAGGCATTTCAAGCGGCGGATAGCCGTTTTCGACCAGAATTTCATCTGCCATTTCGCGCAGTTCCGCAAGGTCTTTCAAGATTTCATATACGCCGTGCCATTGTGCATAATCCGGACCTTGCATCCACACGCCCGATTTTGCCGTCCGCCCAAAGTGATGCCACAGTTCGTAATGGACGTATTCGATCGGTTCATCAAACGGTGCAGCGGTGATCAAGCCGTTATCGCGCAGCGGCTGCATGATCGCATCCGAGAACCGGACAAAATCGTTCACCGTCGCAATCGATTCATCAGCGCTGACATAGAATTCTTCAATGAAGTTATTCGAATGACAGGCGCGGCATACACCCTGCATCCGCAAGCGGTTTTCGAAGAAGTTCGGGCGCTCCGTCGTGATCGCCGCCGCGAGATACCAGCCGAGACGGTCGCCTACATCGTGCGTGGTCGGCGCGCCGCCAAACCCGCTGAAATGACAGGTGGCACAGGTCGGCGCGGACATATCGACCGTCGTCAGCGTGCCGGGTTCAGCATCCCAATTCCATTCGTCGCCCATCGTTTGATAAGCGATCCCGTGTGAGCTTTCGACATAAATTTCCCACTGCGGGTGATCCGGTCCGATATGGCAGTTATTGCAGGTTTCCGGGCGGCGCACCTGTTCAAGGCTGAACTCGTGGCGGATATGACAGCCAGTGCAGTCGCCCACCGACCCATCAGGATTCGGTGCGCCGACATCGTGGCACGCCTCACACGTGAACGGGGTGAAGGCTTCGCCTTCCAGCGCATGAATGATATTGCGCGCCCGCAAACTGCGCCCGAACGGATCAGCGCCGCCTTCCGGAATCGCTTCATAGAGGGCAAGCTGTTCTTCGCTCAAACCTTGCGCGCCCGCATACGCCACATATGACGGCAGTCCGTGACGGCTCAAATTAAACTGCTGCACTTCTTGTAAGTGACACTCCGCGCACATGCCCGACGATGAGCGCGCAAGGACAAAAAAATCTTCTTCAGGATGCTGGACAGCGCCGGGATAGCCTTCTTCGACAAGGTGACAATCTGAGCAAGAAGTATTCGCCGTAAAGTGATTGCTGGCGAGATACTGCGAAACGATCCCCGGTGTGCTGTCCTGATGACACACGAGGCATTCATCTTCTGCTTGGGCGATCCGCACCGAAAGCAGTTCATCCGATGTCGGCAGACCGCCCGCCCGCGCCCCCGCAGATGTGAAGGCGATCACCATGCCCACCGCCACCAGTAAAAACCCGGTGATCGCGGACGCAGTGATCAACAGGCGTCCTTTTGCCAGTGTTTTCATCAAGTTCTCCCCTTGAAAAACAAATACAGGCTGCCGCGCTCAAGTCGGCAGACATGATGATGGATTTCACGCATGAGGTATGGTGTAAGGGAAGCAAAGCAGGGGCGCGGCGCGGCAGAATCGATCGCGTGCCGTGATGCGTAGGTTCGAATACGTTCGATTGTAACGAGATCAGCACGTACAGGAAAGAGTCAACGCAAAGGCGCAAAGTTGCATCTGCAAGTTGAGTTTCTTTGCGGCTTCGCGTCATTGCGTCTTTGCGTTATGCTTTTTTCGTTCTCTTGGTTGCCCTAGGGGTATACGGCTGATGAGGGTTTTCTACTGCTTTTCGAGATACCCGTTTTCGCGCAGCCAAGCCGCCGTTTCGCGGACGGTCTGTGCAAATGAGCGCGGCTGATACCCGAAATCACGGGTTGCGCGGGCGTGGCTGACATTCCCCCAATGGCTGACCGCATGCGCGGCGGCGGCGGTCAAGCTCGGCGGCTGTTTGCGGAAATCATTCCACCACGAAAGCACCGGCGCGAACAGTTCCAATTGGCGGACACTCAAACGAGATTTGGGCGTGGGCATGCCGAGATCCTGTGCGATCAACACCGCCATTTCAAGGAAACTGTGCCAGTGACCCGACGCAAGATAACTCGTGCCTGTTTCCGCTTCGGATGCGTTGAGCGCGACTTCGACGACATCGCGCACATCGACAAAGTTAAACCCGCCTTCGGTAACGGCGCGCATATCACCGCGTGCGTAACCGAGCAAAATCTTGTTGGCGGCGCGGAACGCATAATCAAACGGACCGATCACGGCGGTCGGGTACACGATCACCGCATTCAGCCCGCATTCGATCGCCTCCAAAATCAACCGCTGCCCCATCGCTTTGGATCGCGGATACGGAAAGCGGAACTGTTCATCCACAAGCGGTCTTGTTTCCGTCAGCGGTTGATCAACCGGATACGGGGAGAAAGCCTCAATAGAACTGAAATGCACCAACCGCCGCACGCCAAACTTACCGCATGCTTCGATCACGTTACGCACGCCGCCCACGTTGACCGCTTTGAGTTCTTCCCACCCGCGATCACGATACGATACCCGCGCCGCGAGATGATAAACCACTTCTACGCCATCAAACGCGGGTGCAATCTGATCATATTGGGTGATGTCTGCATGAAAGTGTTGTGCGCCGGTTTTCTTGAGTTCGTCCAGCGATTTGCCGCTGTCATTCGCAAGTGTGCGAACGGCGTGCCCCTCGGCGATCAGGCGCTTGACGAGCGTCAAGCCGACATGCCCCGTTGCTCCGGTCACAAGAATATTCATAAGTGGCTGCTGCGCTTTCTAAGGGGAGGCGTTAAAAGTGGAAAAAACGCCAAAAGGAAAGCGTTGAACATCCCTTTTAACTTTCCACTTTTAACTTTTCACTGTCTGTCTTTTTTTAGCCGAGTTCAAATTCGCCCAGCACTTGATTCACCCACTTTTCGACGCGGGCGGTGGTCAATTCGTTTTGCCCGTCCTCGTCGATGCCCAAACCGAGGAAATGATCCTCAACCTGTGCTTTGCTTTCTTCAAACTGATAGCCCGATGTGCGCCACAACCCCCACAGCACCGCGCCGCACTTGAGCAGTTCATCTGTCAGCGTGCCAACTGCATCCAAAAAGTTGAAACCGTACCCGTTTTGGTCACCCAAGCCGAACACAGCGATTTTCTTCCCCTTCAAGCTGACGCCCTTGAGTTTGGGGAGGAAGAACGCCCAGTCGTCCTGGAGTTGTCCGGTGTTCCATGTCGGAATGCCGCAAATGATGTACTCGTAGCCTGTGAATTGTTCGACCGTTACGCTGCCGATGTTGAACACATCCACCAACCCGGGGGAGCGCTTATCGAATTGATCTTTCATCTGGTAGGCGACGAATTCCGTCTTGCCCGTGCTGCTGCCGTAGAAGAGTCCAACCTTGCCCATACAGCCGCCTTAAGTCTCGTGATGCTTGTCCATTTGTTCACAATTATGACGGCGGAAAGCTCGATTCGCAATACGCAGAGGGGGAATGAACGCAAAAACGCAAAGGCACAAAGACGATTCAAACTTCTTCGCGTCTTTGCGCCTTTGCGTCAGATTTTTTGTGGTTGAACGGGACTAGACGGCTGCCGCAACTTCGGCGGGCATCGCTTCCACGTCGAGCGCAATCTTGAGTTCTTTGCCAACCAACACGCCGCCCGCTTCGAGTCCAACATTCCATGTCAGCCCGAAGTCTTCGCGGTTGATGGTGGTCGTACCTTCAAAGCCCGCGCGATTCTTGCCATCGAACGCACTTTTCACGACGCCAATGAAATCCGCGTTGATCACGACTTCACGGCTGACGCCGCGAATGGTCAGATTGCCCGTGATCTTGGCGCTGGTGTCGCCCGTCGGCTGAACCTTCGTGCTCTTGAACGTGATCACCGGGAAGTTTGCCGCATCGAGAAAATCCGCGCTGCGGAGGTGATTATCACGGTCGGTGACGCCGGTTTCAATCGTCCCCGCCTGAAGTGTTGCTTCGACCGACGCCGCCGCCGGATTTGCGGGATCGAAATTGATCGTCCCCGTCACGCCGCTGCTGAACTGACCACGAACGGTCGTCACCATCATGTGACGTACCGAGAAATTCGCGTTGCTGTGTGCTGCGTCAATTGTCCACTGTGCCATGTGCGCTGTGCCCCTTTTCATTGCATCATCTTCAAAATGAAACGGACGGCAGTCCGTTTACTTAAAGACAGCATATCACAATCTGCGGATGCAGTTGATAAGAGGTACGTTAGAAATGGACGCTAGTCCGTTTAATGAATCAAGCTGTCGAGGAGCGAATCAAGCCCATCCTGAATCCGCGCTAAATCCCACCCGCGCGCGTTTTGCTGGAATACTTGAGCGCGTACATCGAGCATCAAATACAGCACATCAGTGAGCACGTCCAGATCAGGCAGTACAGGCTTATGGCTAAAATCGATGCGTCCCAGTAGTGCGCGGATCGTCTGCCGCCACCAGCCATGCGCCGGATGCGTGAGGACTTCCGTGCCGCCTGCGCGCAAAAATGCCGCGTTCGAATGCACGAATACGGAAACTTCGCGCACAAACCAATGCAGCATCGCCGCCGGATCGGGCTGCTGGCGGAGCTTAACAAAGGTGCGCTCCTGCAAATCGCGCTGCGCTTCATCAATGAGCGTTTCGCACAGCAGCGCTTTATTCGCAAAGTGGCGGTAAAGCGTGCCTTTTCCGACTCCCGCCGCCTCTGCGACAGCGCTCATCGGTACGGCATCGACGCCCTGCTCATCGAACAGACGCCGTGCTGTTTCGAGCAAAAGCTCCCGGTTGCGCGCCGCATCGGAACGATTGGCGCGGGATTGGTTCAACATCGGCAGATCGTTCATGACAGGATTGCGTATAATGCTCCAACTCAATTTGGCACTCAAGCATTTTAGCACAAGGACGTTTTATATGATCGTTCTGGTACAACGTTTAGGTCTAATACTGGCATTGGCGCTGGCGGTTTCCGGCTGTGAACTCGAATATACGCCGATCGACGGTGGCAGCAGTTCAGGCGGCGGGGGCGATGTACTCCCCGATGCGGACGAAACAGGCGTTGTCGTTAATGTGATCGATGGCGACACGATTGACGTGAACATCAACGGCGACGTGATGCGTGTGCGGTATGTCGGCGTGAACACCCCGGAGCGTGATCAAGCATGTTACAGTGATGCGCGTTCCGCAAACGAACGACTGGTCATGAATCAAACTGTTTCGCTCGTGCGTGATCAAAGTGACACCGATCAATATGATCGACTGCTGCGCTATGTGTATGTCGGGAACACGTTCGTCAACGCCGAGTTGGTGCGAAACGGCTACGCCGAAAGTGTGCTGTACCGACCGGACGACGATCAATTTGATTATTTTGTCTCGCTGGAGCGGGAAGCGGCGAGCGCGGGGCGCGGGTGTCACCCGACCGGCATTTTTGATGATGGAAATACCGAGCGCTAACATTTGACCCCCTCGCTATCAAGAAAGCAGCGAAAGGGGTCAATCTGGTTTACCCCACCCACGCGATCATGTCGCTGGAAAGCGGTTTTTTCATCGCGCGCAGATAAATCGTCGCCTTGCCGAGGAAGATCAAGAGCGCTTGCAGGTAGAACTCAAGCTGCTGCAAGACAGGGGTTTCGTAACCGCTGTCGCGCTTGATGATCTTCTGCCCGTCTTCAATCGCGCCGATCGCCGTTTCGGCTTCCGCGTCAAGCTGTTTGAACCATGCTTTGAGCGCGTCAACACTGGTTTCAACAGCGTGGTCGGGATGACGATAGCTAAACGTCTGCGTGAAGTTCTTGAACGAATCGGCGTATGCCTTTTCGATTTCGCCCATTTCACGGCAGAGTGCGCCGAACGTCATCGCATCCCCACCCGGCGTAAAAGCGAGATCAGCATCCGTCAGCGCGTTGATCACTTCATCGCGCATGGCATGGGTCGCCGTCGCCCATCCCCACTTTTCTTGAACTGCTTCGTTCATGCGTCGTCCTTTGGTCTTGCATCGATTTCAGGCGCAAACTGCATGAATAAGCATAGCACAAAATTTCGAATAATGAAACAGGTGTTCTGTTAGAACTTATGCCCGCCCGTACACTTCGAGGCTGACGCCGTGCAGTGCTTTCGCCGCATCCGATGACAGGTAAAAGATCGCGTTGGCGATGTCGTCCACCGTCACCCACTTGGAAAAATCGGCTTTGGGCATATCCTGACGATTCGGCGGCGTATCAATGATGCTCGGCATGATGCCGTTCACATTGATTCCTTTATCGCGCACTTCTAACGAAAGACTTTCCATGATCGACTGCGCGGCGGCTTTGGTCGCCGTGTACGCCGACGAATTCGCGCCGCCTTTGACCGCCGCCCGCGAAAGGATGATCACCACCTTGCCGGATTTCTGTTGATCGAGCATGTGCTTGACGACGCGCCCCACCAGTGTATAGATCGGGCGGACATTCAGATTTAACTGCTGCTCGAACGTTTCCATATTCATCGCGTAAACCGGATCGCCAAACGCGAATCCGCCGATCGTGTGCGCGAGGATGTCGATCCCGCCGAATTTATCGACTGCCGCCGCGATCGCCGCATCAACCGCCGCCCCATCGAGTGCGTCCGCCACGGTTGCAAGTGTGCCAACCGCGTGCTGACTGGTGAGTTCCTCGCAAAAAGTGTGCAGTCGTTCGCTGCTGCGATCAACCAGAACGAGGTTAGCGCCTTCGCGGGCGAAACGATGCGCCACCGCCCGCCCAACATTGCCCGTACCGCCGGTGATCATGACCGTTTTTCCGTGCATGATGGGTGTCTCCTCAAAATAAAAAGAGCAGGATGATTGATCCTGCTCTTTTTCGCAAACGAACGCAATCCGCCGCTTACGCGCGCCCGATAAACGAGCCGTCGCGGGTATCGACCGAAATCTTATCGCCCACATTGATGAACAGCGGAACGCGCACGCTCAAGCCCGTATCGGTCTTGATCTGCTTCTTAACCGAACCCGCCGTATCGCCAACGACTGCCGCTTCCGCTTCGATCACTTCGTAAACACAGGTGGTCGGGAACACGTAATCAATCGGGTGACCTTCATACACGCGCAGTTCGAGCGTCATGCCGTCCTTCAGGTAATATTGATCATTCCCGAAGAGTTCAACATTCGCTTCGTACTGCTCGTATGTGTTGTTGTTCATGAAGTGGAACGTATCGCCATCGCGGTACAGGTACTGCACCTGTTCCGATTCGACGTACACGTTATCCATGCTTTCATCCGCCGGGAAAATCTTCTTGTTGATCTTGCCCGTAGCAATGTTCATGAGCGTGGTTTGCATTGACGCCGTGCCGCGCCCCGGTTTATTGTAGGTTGCATCGACCACGCGCCACAGCGCGCCATCAATCTTGAGGGTCGTCCCCTTCTTCAGGTCGCCTGCTGGAATCATCCTTATAGCCTCATTTTTATCAACGTCTGGGAATACGAAGGCATTATAGCAGAGTTGCCCCCCGTTTCCAGACTTCACACAGCCATTCGCCAACCCGCACCACGACTCGATACGCGCCCCAATCGACCCACGATGCGCCGTACTGCTCAACACGGCGGCGGATCAAATCCGCTTCTTCACGAATCAGCATTTCGGCGGTTGGCGTGAAGCGGCGAAAGTGCGGCGCAAGCATCAGCCGCAGCCGCCCCCCAAAATGCAGGGGTTGTGTCAAGATGCTGCCGCCGATCGGCTGACTGCGCGAGGCGGTATTCAGCGAATAATGCAGCGTCCGCCGGATCACGACGCGCAGATCGGCTTGATCAAAGACGGGGAGCGCTTGACGATACACACGCGGATTCAGGATCGGCACGGCGCGGGCAGCAAATCCCGCACGGCGGATCGCGCTGTCGATCACAAGATCATCTTCAAGCGTGCCCGTCTCCTGCTTCAAGATGGGGAGCAGATGCGCCGCCATCGGCGCGGGCATCAGGCTCATCTTTCCCCAAAACCCCTGTGTTTGATCGCGCCACGCCTTGAGCGGAAACAGCAGATCACGCCCGAATGCCGTATTCGTGAGCGCGATGATCGCCGGATCAATCGCTGCATCCGGTACGGCGGAATGCTGCCAGTAGGTGACCGGACTCACGGCGGCGGGCAGTCCGCCGCGTGTGTGATGTGCGCTGATGCGGCTCAAGTACGAGAGCAGGTGATCCCCCCATACCGCATCGTGGGCGGGCATCAAGAGCGCTGTATCGTTGGACGCGGCGATTTCAAGCGCGGCGGTGATGCGCGCCCATCGGTCGGTCATCGTCACTTTTTGCCATTCGTCCGGCGTATCCCACCCCAGCGCGAATGGTGTATCCGGCGGATCAGGATCGGCGGGCGGGTTGACGATGCGCGTCAGGATGCGCGGCGTGGTCGGCAGCAGGGGAGTCAAACTGTCGAGCGAGGCGGGGCTGTCGGCAAGGATCAGCAGGGTGTCGCGCCCGGTGAGACGGCTCACCCGTGAGGTGAACGCGAAATCGAACACGGCGCGCACACGCGGTTCCAGCGGACGCGGTCGGTAAATAAACTCAGCAGAGAGGAACGACATCATCAGCAAGAGAGCAGCACATAGGGCGTTAACGCAAAGAAAACGCTGTCATGCTTTGCGTCCTTGCGTCTTCGCGCCTTTGCGTTGAATCTATTCATCATTTTTCGGCGCGTATCCGTTCCGCCAATCGCTGCATTACGGCGCGCATCCCCTCCGCATTATCTTCTGGCAGGGTGATCGACTCGGCATTCAGGAGCGCGGCGATCGACTCGTTGGGCGGCGGCGCGGGCGTGTATCCGGCATGAATCACGGGGATCATCGGCTTATGCTGCGCGTAGGCATGTTCGATCTCGCGCATGACCCACGGCGAATTGAGCGTATCGGCATCGATCAAGCAGATCAACACATCGCGCGCCTCGATCTCTGTGAGCAGGCGGGCGGGAAAACCGCTCGTTTCTCCGGCGCGGGTATCGATCAGCGCGTCAATGTGCATCGGCGCGAGTTCATGCGCGATTCCCTGTGCCAGCACCGCGCTCGAAAGCTGGCGGTAGCTCACATACACGCGGATCGTTTCCGGTGGTTTTACGGTCGCGGCGGGCGGCGGACTTACCAGCGGCGCGGGTTTTCGGCGCGATCGCCCCGGATACACGAGTATCACCCCGGCGACCGCACCCAGCACCACCGCGCCGATCAGGATCACGATCCCGATCATCAGCAGGGGAGAAAGCTCCACGCGTGTTTGAAGCGATGGAATCAAGAGGGCGGAGATACGGAACATAAGACGATCCATTCTCAAGTGATATACCAGTATAACGCCGCGTGACCTTGCGATAAAGCATCGCAGAGAACGCCGCGTTTTTCCGGCGTATCGGAAAAAATACACCACTCCACCCCAACGTTTGTCATATCTGCCACATCAAGTCAGGCTTATAGTGTTGGATAGGTATACAGGTATCCTGTTCAACAGACCTACACATCAGGCAGATCATTATGGTGAATCACAGTATTGTCGTCCACGAACTGACTTACGCTTATGGCGATAACCTCGCCGTTGATAACATCAGTTTTGAAGTTGGCGACGCGGAAATTTTCGCCTATTTGGGACCCAACGGCGCGGGCAAATCGACCACCGTGAAAATGCTCACCGGACAAATCCGCCCCAAATCGGGGAAAGCAACTTTGCTCGGTATGGACATCGCCCGCGAAGCGAACAAAGTTCAGCATCATATCGGCGTTGCCTTCGAGACGACCAATCTCTACCCGCAGATGAGCGCGACCGAAAACTTGGCGCTGTTCGCACGGCTGTACGGAGTCAAAGCAGATATTCCTACCCTGCTAGAACGGGTCGGTTTGGGAACGCGCGCCAAAGAGCGGGTCGAAGGCTTCTCGAAAGGGATGAAACAGCGCTTGATGGTCGCACGCGCCCTTGTCAACAAACCGCGCATCCTATTCTTGGATGAACCCACCGAAGGACTCGATCCTGTCTCCGCCGAGGCGATCCGCGAACTGATTCTAGAAACCCGCGCCAATGGTGCGACCGTATTTCTGACCACCCATGACATGCTGGAGGCGGACAAACTCAGCGATCGGGTCGCCTTCATCAATCAAGGGAAGATTATGGCGCTCGATACACCGCATAAGCTCAAGCAGCAGTACGGCAAGCGTCTGCTTAAGGTAGAGATCGAACGCGCCGACGGTGGGCTGGATACCCGCGAAGTCACGCTCGATCATGCCGAAACAGGCGAAACGGTCAAACGGCTGTTTGAAAACGAAAAAGTCGTCACCGTTCACAGCGAAGAGGCGAGCCTTGAGGATATTTTCATTCAAGTGACCGGGCGGAGGCTGATAGGATGAACAGGCGCATTCTTCAGACCTTGATTGCGAAAGATTTGAGGCTCTACTTCCGCAATCGTTTCTTCGCGTTTATCACAATTGCCGGGGTGATCCTTTTCACCGTCGTGTATTTCGTCCTGCCTTCCACCGTTGATGAGTCTCTCACGTTGGGGATTTACGCGCCCTCGATTCCGGATGCTTTTCTAGAATTTCTGAGCAGCAATGACATCACATTGCAAGCGTTTGACAGCGATGAAGCGCTCCAGCAGGCGGTGATCGATTACCAGTACCCCGCCGGAGTTTCGCTTGAGGACAACGCGATCAGCGGGATTTTATTCGGGCAAGCGACGACGGTCACGGTCTATTTCGCGTCGGACGCGCCGCAAGAAATTATCGACGCCATGCGGACGGTGCTGCGGCTGGCGCTCAACGAATTGAGTTACAACCTATCAGGCGATCCGCTGGCGTTGGAGTTCAACGAACAGATCATCGGACCGGACATGACAGGCGCGCAGTTGGCGCTGCGCGATCGGCTTCTGCCGCTCTTGGCGGTGACTTTATTGGTGATGGAAACGATGGGCTTGGGCGGCTTGATCTCCGATGAGATCGAGCATGGAACACTGCGCGCACTGCTCGTCACACCGACGACGGTTTCCGGTTTCTTCACGAGTAAAGCCGTATTCGGGATCGCGCTGGCATTTATTCAAGCCGCGCTGGTGATGGGGATAACAGGCGGTCTACACAATGAGCCGCTCTTGATCCTGCTCACCCTGTTGATCGGCGGCTTGGTTGTGACGGGAATCGCATTCTTGATCGGGTCGGTCGCGCGCGGCATGATGGGCGTGATGGCGTGGGGCATGCTGGCGATCATCCTGATGATCATTCCGGCGTATGGGGTGGTGTTCCCCGGCACGGTGTCAACATGGGTGACGATCATCCCCTCGTACTATCTGTTTGATACCATTCATCAAGTTTCCAACCTCGGCGCGACATGGGGCGCAGTCTCGAATAACCTTGCCCTCCTGCTTGTAATGGGAGTCGCGCTGATGGGAGCAGGCATATTCGTTTTGGAAAGGAAGCTGAGATGAGTCTCCGTCGTGTTGCGGTACTCTTTCGAAAAGATGTGCGCTATGGAGCGCGTGGATTCATTTTCGTGCTCGCCGTTGTCGTCCCACTGACACTGTCGATTCTGTTCAGCCTGCTGTTTGGATCATTCACCATCGATAAGCCGAAGTTCGGCATTGTCGATGAAGGGGAGTCACAGCTTGCGGCGGCGCTGCGCGAAACCGATTATTTGTGGGTTCAGGAATTCCAAACCTCCGAAGACCTGATGCAGTCGCTCGAAACAGGCGGCGTCGAAGTCGGGCTTGTACTGCCTGCCGGATTCGATGCGGCGCTGCAAGCGGGGGACACCACCGAAATCACATTTTTTGTATGGGGTCAAAGCCTCGTCAAAAATCGCGCCATCATCAGCGCCGCCGTCACCGAACAGATCGTTAATCTGAGCGGACGCGAAACGCCGATCACAGTGAATACGCTGGCAGTAGGGGATCGCGCGGCGGTATCGTGGCAGCAGCGTTTGCTGCCGGTCGTCGTCTTGATGGCGGTCATGTTCGGCGGGATGCTGATTCCCTCTACCTCGATGATCGAGGAGCGTCAGGCACGCACGCTCACCGCCGTCACCACCACCCCGCTGACGATGGCGGAAGTATTTATCAGCAAAGGGGCATTGGGCGCGTTGGTGTCCGTTTTTACCGGGCTGATGATCCTGACGCTGAACGGCGGGTGGGGGGATCAACCGCTCCTGCTGCTGTTCGCGCTGGGCTTGAGCAGCATCTTTGCGGCGGCGTTCGGTGTGTTTCTCGGCTCACGCGTCAAAGATGTGCAGTCGTTGTTCGCGGTGATCAAAAGCACGGGTATTCTGCTGTATGCGCCCGCGATCATTAGCATGTTTCCCGACTCGCTCCCGCAGTGGATCGCGCGTCTATTCCCGACGTATTACGTATTTCACCCCATCATGGAGATCAGTCAGCGCGGCGCGGGCTTCGGTGATGTCGCGCTCGATCTGTTCATCCTGATGGTCTTGATCGCCGCGCTGATCTTCCTGCTCGGCAGGAGCGCACAGCGGCTTCAGGTGCAGCCCGCGTGATATTTGAGCAAGCTTGAGGGACAGGATTACCCCCTGTCCCATTACGTCTTTGCGCCTTCGCGTTAATGCCCCATTTCTGTTTTTTCGACTTTGCGTGAATGGTTTTCGACCTTCGCGTTATAATCCCTTGTAAACCACGTCACACCCTCAGGTTATGGGAGCTTCTATGTCAGATACACCGGAAATCCGCGATGTGCTGGCGGCGCTGAATGCCCGCAGCCGCGCCCTTGTCGAAGGCGTTGACCGGTCGGCAGCGCGTTCTATGCTCAAAGCAATCGGTTTGAGCGATGATGATCTCGCTAAACCCTTGATCGGTATCGCCAATACGTGGACAGAGATCGGACCGTGCAATTATCACCTGCGCCGCCTCAGCGAAAAAGTCAAGCAGGGTATTCGGCGGGCGGGTGGCACGCCGTTGGAGTTCAACACCGTGACCATCAGCGACGGGATCACGATGGGGACGGAAGGCATGAAAACCTCGTTGATCAGCCGCGAGGTGATCGCCGACAGCATTGAATTGGTATCACGCGGCAATTATTTCGACGGGATCATCACCCTTGCCGCGTGTGATAAAACCATGCCGGGGACGATCATGGCGCTCATCCGTATGGATGTGCCGTCCTTGATGCTCTACGGCGGCTCGATCGCACCGGGACATTATCAGGGGCGCGATCTCACCGTGCAGGATGTATTCGAGGCGATGGGCGCATACGCCGATGGGCGGATTTCGCTGGAAGAACTGCAAGAAGTCGAAAACTGCGCCTGTCCCGGACCCGGCGCATGCGGCGGTCAGTACACGGCGAACACCATGGCGATGGTCGGCGAGATCATGGGGATCACGCCGATGGGCAGCGCCGATGTTCCCGCGATGAGCGAAGCGAAAGACGATGTGAGTCTGCACGCGGGCGAATTGATCCTCGATTTGATCCGCCACGACCGCCGACCGAGCAAAATCATCACCCGCAAAGCGCTCGAAAACGCGATTGCGGCAGTCGCAGCGAGCGGCGGCAGCACCAACGGCGTGCTGCATACGCTGGCATTCGCGCGTGAAGCCGGGATCGAATTCACGATTGACGACATCGAAGCGATCAGCCACAAAACGCCGCTCATCGCTGACCTGAAGCCGACCGGAAAATACAATGCGATCGACATGCACAACGCGGGCGGAAATCGTCTCCTCGCCAAAATCATGCTCGAAGGCGGCTATCTTGATGGAAGCTGTTTGACCGTGAGCGGTCGCACGCTGGGGGAAGAAGCCGCTCTCGCGCAAGAAACCCCCGGTCAGCAGGTGATTTATCCGCTTTCCAACCCGATCAGCGCCAACGGCGGACTGCACATCCTGAAGGGCAACCTTGCCCCCAACGGCGGCGTCGTCAAGCTCAAGGGAACTGAGCCGAAATTGTTTAAGGGAGTTGCCCGCATTTTCGAACGCGAAGAAGATGCCTTCCACGCCGTTCAGAATCACCAGATCAAAGCCGGGGATGTCGTCGTGATCCGCTACGAAGGACCGATCGGCGGACCGGGCATGCGCGAGATGCTTCAGGTCACGGCGGCGATCGTCGGGCAGGGCTTGGGCGAACAGGTGGTGTTGATCACCGATGGACGGTTCAGCGGCGCGACACGCGGCTTGATGGTCGGTCACATCGCGCCGGAAGCGGCAGTCGGCGGCACGATTGGCTTATTAAAAGAAGGCGATCCGATCACCATTGATATCGAAGCGCGCAGCATCCGGGTCGAAGTCAGCGATGCAGAGCTTGCAACACGCCGCGCCGCATGGCAGCCGCCAAAGCCGCATTATATAAGCGGTGTGATGGCGAAATATGCGCGCCTTGTCGCTCAGGCGGACGATGGCGCAGTTACGAATACCAGCACCGGTTTACCGCGCCCGTAAGCACCACGGGGTCATGCTTCTCCAGCGCTCTCGCTGGAGAAGCATGAGGGGCAAAACGATATACTGATATCGTAGTTTCACATCGAAACCACAGGAGTAATGCTCCATGGCATTCGTCAAGACAAGTCTTGTTTCCGGTGAACCCATCGTAATCACTTCTTTTGAAAACGGCGTGACGATGCAAGATGTCGCGGCGTCGTTCGAGTCTTGTCTCGATCTCATGCGATTCGGCGGCGGATCCCATTATTTCTTAATTGGCGATCTTTCGGGCGCGACAGGCGCATTCGGGGATATTCTAAAAATCCTCCAGTACACCCGTACCGTCGTCGAGCAAACCAAAGCAGTACTCCCGTTTCAGTTCACGCCGCTGTTCGTCGGTTCGGATGCGATGGTCAAGCTGTATGTTGATGCGCGCCGCCTTCAGCAGTTCGGCAGCGCCGAGATCGCGTTGTTCCCGACACTTGACCTTGCTTTGAGCGCCGCACGCGCTCAGATTGCACAAACGGGGCAGAAAGACGACAATAAGCAGAAGTGATCACAGCAGCTATCCCCGCACCAAACCCAAAGGAGCGGACATCATGGCATTCAATGGTATTGAACAACTTCCCGGTGAACCGATTTTCATCTTCACATTTGATGGTCTTGTGACAATTTCTGATGTCAACAGCGCATTTGCGGTATCGGCTGAAACTTGGTGCGATGCAATGCGGCTGACGGGGATGCACAACATTCTTGTGCTGACCAATATCACATCGGATTTCAGCACCGTCATGAAAGCCTTACGCATACAGGCAGAGCAGAACTCCACAAATTACGAAATTCGGCAGCATATCCAGCAGTATATGGTCAGCACCGATCCGATGGCGCATCTGTTCGCCTCGGCACGCGCTTTAGAGCAGTTTGGCTCGCAGCCCGTCCCCGATTTCGCCCATTTAGAGGACGCGATCGCGGCGGCGCGCACCGCGATCAAAACCCGCGTCAGCGTTGACTGGAATTAGTTCCCTGATTCCGGTGTCGGGCGTGCTGGAAAATCAAAATTAGCAGGGAGCGCGGTTAGATCGGCGCTGTGGAGCATCACCCCATCAACCGTGATCCCGTCTAACAGCGCCGTGACTGCCTCGCGCATCGGCACGTATTCCGGCGGCGCACTCAGGTTCAACACCAGCAGCCGCCGCGACGGTAACGCGATTCCCATCACCAGTGTTTGCATGCCATCAGGGTTGGTGAGCAGATAATATGCCGCGTTGTGCGCGCCCCATGTGAACGCCTGCGGTTCACTCGCGGCGGCACTTCCGAGCATTTCCGGTTTGTTGATCGCCTGACTTAAGACCATCCACGCCATATTGTGATCGTCGCCCAGATCGGCGGGAATCTCAAAAGTATCGAGCGATGGCACGAAGATATAGACCACCATGCCGGAAAACAACTGATCGCCGCTCTGGAGAGTCGTAAAATGCTCTGCCAGAATCAAGCCATCCTGAACATCAGCGACCCAACCGGGCGGAACCCACAGCCCTAATTCGACGCCTTCAATCTCAACCTCAAGCCAGTGTGGGTCTGCGGGAGGGGTGTTCAGTGCGGTTAGGAACGCCTCTCCAGCGGAGGGTGCTGGCTTGGATTGGTTACAGCCAGCGAGCAGTAATACAACGATAACCGCCGCCGCGAAGCTCCGTATGGTCATGATGCTCGATCAACCAGCTATTACTGGTCTAGTGTGTGCGTTACGCAAGCCCCAAAGGAGCAATTCTCATGGTAACATAGGACTGAAGACGCACCACGCAACGCTTAAGAGCCTCTAACCAACTGTTTAGCCTGCTCTCCCGCCTAGCCGCTGGCGAATTAAGCGGTTGATCCACGCAAGTTCTTCGATTTTGAGCAGCGCCGCCGCCCCCGCGAACACGAGCAAACTCAGCCCGCCGCTGATCGCCAGTAACGCAAATTCGCGGATGATTCCGTCTGTGCCGATGAGTGTTTCCAACACGGGTTCTGCCAGCGCCGCCGCCAATCCCATCGCCAGCGCCGCGCCCCCTGTTTTGATCACCGCCGAGAGCAGACGTTGATCACCAAAGCCGTTTAAGCGCCGCCCCAAAATAAGCCCGCTCATCGTCGCATGGGCGATATGTTTCACGCTGTCAGCAATCATCAAGCTGAATAAGCCGAACGTCGGCAGCAGCATCACCGCCGCGATCGTGTACAGAATCAAGCTCACCAACCCGATCAACGCCGGTGTGAGCGTATCCTGACGGGCATAGAAGGCGTACACCAGCAGCAGATCGACCCCCGCGAACGGCAGCCCAACCAGATACAACCGCAGCGCCAGCGCCGTGATCTGCGTATCGACCGCGTTAAATGCGCCGTGTTCAAACAGCAGGCGAATAATCGGAATCGCCAGCACGAACAAGCCGATCACCGCCGGAATCATCAGTGTGATCGATAAGCGCAGCCCCAAGCCGAGCGTATCTTTAAAGGCGCGTGCGCCGTCGCTGTCGCGTGCGACCGCCTGACGGGAGAGAGTCGGCAAAATGGCGATACTGATCGCCGTTGCGACCAACCCCTGCGGAAATTGGATCAACGTCGTCGCCCAATTCATATAGCTGACACTGCCCACCCCGGTTTGACTCGCAAGGTTATAGCTGAAGGTGCGGACAAACGTATCAAGCAGCAGCGAGGCTAAAACAGGCGTATACAACACGCCGATCCGCCGGATCGCCGGATTGCGCCAATGCAAGGTAAAGTGTACCCCCGCGCCGCGCCGCGACCGCCGGAATAAACCGGGAAACTGAAGCGCTAACTGTGCCAGCGCGCCGATCAACCACCCGAACGCCGCCGCTCGAATGCCAATATCCGGGCGCGCGAGCGTAAACTGCACCCAACCCCCGCCGATCACCGGGATGACCTGCGGCGGCGGCGCAAAGGCGATGGTGCCGATCACCACCGCGCCGTTAAAAACCGCCCCCGCGAAGGCGGGCAAACTAAACGACCGCAGCGCGTACAGCGCCCCGGACATGACCGCGAACAGCGAGAGAAAAACCAGCGCGGGCGCGATCCAGCGCAGTAAATCGGTGCTGAGTGCCTGTGTTGCCGCGTCCGATCCGCTGCTGATCACGCTGATCACCTGAGGAGCGAATACGGTCAGCAGCAGCGCGATCACGCTCACAACGACCGTCACAAGGCTGAACAAGACCGAAACCAACCGCCAGAAGGCGCGTTCGCCATCGCGGGTGATCACTTCGCTCAAGACCGGAATCACGGCGCTGTTGACATGCCCCGCGATCAACAGGTCATACAAGGTTTTGGGAACAAGAATCGCATAGTTGAACGCGTCTACCGCCCGCGATGCGCCAAACAGATTGGTCAGCGCGATTTCACGCGCCAACCCTAAAATGCGGCTGGCAATATTGCCGAGCGCCAAAACGCCGGTCGCCCGCGCAACCCCCGCGTTCGTCTCCGCCTGTGCTGCGCCGGTTTCTTCTTTTAGGAGTTCTGACAAGGCTCACCTGTGTCTGTGATGTGCGGCGTAATCATAGCATTGTGATCGTGTTGATCCAGTGCGTAGACTTTGACACATTCTTTCATGTCAGGATTCTCGCACACCCGCGCGGGGGATTTCCGGTACAATCAGGGCGTACTCTGGGGAGGAACTTTATGCGGCGTTTGATAGTACCGATCCTGATCCTGTGCGGAAGCCTGATTCTGACCGCGTGCCAGCCATCGAACCAACCCCCCACGCCGATCCCGATGAGCGCCGCCGTTGCAATCGACAATACTGTGATCCGCTGGGTGCGAAGCCCGGAGGAAGTTGTTTTCCGCGTGGATGTGAGCGCCGGAGCGGCGGAATCGACCATTGCCGGAAAACGCGATGTGCCGCTTTGCACCGTTTATGGCGATAATCGCGTTGTGTGGGTCAATGAACTCGGCGCGTTTAACGTCGAAATTCTGTATGATCGGGTTGCCGATAATGTACTGGCGGATTTTCTGGTATGGATGACCGTCAACCAGCGCGTCTATACCTATCAAACACCGGATGAATCCGAATCAGGTGCAGTTGTCGAATCCGTCGTGATCAACGTGAACGGGATCACGCACGAGGCGAACGGGTTCAGCGGGTGGGATGATGAGTGGTTCACCGCGACGTTGGAGGGCTGCCGTTCGCTGAGTCAAAGCCCTGTGTTATTCGCCCCTTCCGGCGCATGGTTGAGCGTCGAAACCGCCGAGGTCGATCGTCAAGCCCCGTCGATTCGATGGGATTTAAGCGCCGCCGTTGATCTTTCCATGCGCGCCAATGCCGATCCGATCTGGATCACAGGTGAAGCGATGATGGAATTGTGGCGGCTTCAACTCACACAGCCGACGCGCTTCCGATTGGTGCAAGATACCCAGTATTACGCTGTCGCGCTGCAAGTGCCGGGAATCACCCGCACCAGCCCGCCCGCGCCGCGCTGATCGAGGCGAACAATCGATAGAGGTATTCAATCTCAATCAGGAGGAAGTCATGCTTCGACGTCCCTTCTCGATCACGCTGCTGCTTTCGTTGTGTCTGCTGGCGGTGGTGCTGCCGATCCGCGCCGCCGGGTTAACCGTCAATACGCTGTCTGATCTACCCGATCTGAACTTGAGCGATGACGTTTGCGATATTGATAACGATCCCGGCGATCAATGCAGTTTGCGCGCCGCCATCCAAACCGCCGAGGCGTTACCGGGCGAAGATTCGATCACATTTGCCGTGCATGGGGTGATCACGCTCAATGACACGCTCCCGACGATCACCACCGATTTATTCCTGACGGATTCCGCCTCGCCGCCGCTGGTGACGATTCAGCCCGCACACACGCGATCATTCCGCATCTTCGATCACGCAGGCGGGGTGGTGTTCATCAGCGGGCTGCACCTGAGCGGCGGCGCATCCGACGAAAACGGCGGCGCGATCCGCAGCACAGGCGGCGCGCTGTTCCTCGAAAATATCGAGATCAGCGCCAGCACCGCACTGGGCAGCGGCGGCGCGATCTACGCCGACGGAATGAGCCTTGAACTGACCGATGTGATTCTGCGCGGCAATTCAGCGAATGCGGGCGGCGGTGTGTTTACCACGCCGAACTTGCGAGCGAGAATCGCCGGATCATATTTCTACGGAAATACCGCGACATCCGGCGGCGCGATCTTTGCCACGTCCGTCACGCTTACCGACTCGGCATTGACCGGAAACAGCGCGGCATCCGGCGGCGCGCTGTGGATCGAAGGCGATTCGCTGATGAGCAGCAGCACATTAGCGGGAAATCACGCGGTCATCGGCGCGGCGGTCTATTTCCCCATTTTGGCGGTTGGTCAAACCAATATCCAGAGCGTCACAATCGCGCAGAACACGGGCGGCGCGGCGCTCCAAAGTGACGGAGACGGCGCGCTCATCGTGATCGCGAGTTCGTTGCTCGGTCAAAACAGCGGCGGAAACTGTTTGGCGATCTCGCTCCTGAGCGGCGGCGCAAACCTCAGCAGTGACACGACATGCGCGTCGTTTACCTCACCGGGAGACTTATTGGGAATCGATCCGCTGATCGCGCCGTTGGGCGATAACGGCGGCGATACCCCGACGATCGCGCTTCTCCCCGGCAGTCCGGCGATCGATGCCAGCAGCGAAGTGCTGCTCCCGGTAGACAGCGGCGATCTGGATGGCGACGGCGTAAATGCCGAGCCGATTCCGTTTGATCAACGTGGGATCGAACGCGAGACGCGCTTTGTGCGCGTGAGCGGAGCCGCGCCGGATATTGGCGCATTCGAGTACATCCCCGCCGAAATCGCAGTCACGCCCACCGTGACGCCCATCACACCGACGGCGACTCCGCGTGTGATCATCATCGTGATCACGCCAACACTGACCCGCACCCCGACCGCGACTCTATCGCCAACGGTCAGCGGCACACCGCCTACTGCAACCGAAACGCCGACTCCGACGGAAACCGCAACCTTGATCGCCGCAACCGAAACACCCACCGTGACTGTCACCGATCCACCAACGGCAACGGCAACTGATCCGCCGACTGCGACCGACATTGCCACAACGGACGAACCGGCGTAAAGGGTTTTGCAACCACCCTTTACCCCTGTCCGTATTACGTTGTATCACCAGTTGTTCAGGAGTCCCGGATCGTGATCCTTACACGCCCGACTGTACCCAACAGTCCGTATCCCGTGTTTACGTATGCGGCGCGCCAAAATCCGCATGTGCTGTATGAACAAATGCGGCGCGAAATGCCCGTCGCCCCGATTCTCGGACCGCAAAGCGGATTCGTATTCTGGGTGCTCACCCGTTATGACGACTGCATGGCAGCGCTCAAACATCCCCAGTTGGGGCGCGATCATTTGCGGCTGCCGGAAGATTTAGCGAACAAGTTCGGCGGGAAGCCGATTGGCGTTTGGGCGGCGATCAACCGTCACATGCTCAACCTTGATCCGCCCGATCACACCCGGCTGCGCGGACTTGTTCACAAGGCATTCACCCCGGCATTGATCGAGACGATGCGCGCCCGCACCCAGTCCGTCGCTGACAGCTTGATCGACCGTATTCAAGCGCGCGGCGATCACCATTTTGACATGATCAGCGATTTCGGCTTTCCGCTGCCGATCACCGTAATCGCGGA
>CALBRY010000394.1 GCA_937927665.1 uncultured Chloroflexota bacterium | reverse complement strand
CCACCACCACGATCCACTTCCGAATATGCCGCTGTTCTCCCCCGACGCCGCATCGACCAGCGCGCAGTAGTTTTGTCCTTCGGTCAACCCATCAATGCTAAAAACGCCGTTCGCGTCAGTCGTTACCGTCCGCAGCAGTCCACCGGAGGCTGTGGTCGAACCGCTGCTGCTGGTGCAAAAACCGGTGTAAACCTGCACGCTCACACCCGCCAACCCCGTCTCGAACGGGTCTTTGACGAAGTTCGGTTTCAGCACATAGTGGGTGATTTCGGCGCTCAAACTGCCAAGCGCGTTTTGACCGCTTGTGCCGAACGGATCATCGGGGAGGCTCACACCAACAGGTCTGCGCGTGCCGCCGCTCCCACTGCTCGAAAACCGGTAGACAGGTTGGGCGAAGCATCCCGCCGGGGCAGTATCAGAAGGGATAACCGCATTTTGTTCGTCGCACGGCTGAACCAGATAAATCTGCCCGACAAAAAACGTCGGCGCGGGCAGGTTGATCGTATCCGGCAGGCTGCTCGGCACGCGGAAACGCGGCACACCGCTGAGGATTTCAAGCGCTGTTGGGCAGTTTTGCCCGTTTCCGTTCGCCGCGTAAATCGTTTCCAGCGTTTCCCATGTCAACGATAAACCGGGCAGCAGCGAATCTTCACCCGCTTGAATCCCGCCGCTGTTGAGCGCGTGGATCAACTGTGCCGCCAGCGCTTGATCGAAGAATCCGCACCCGATCAGCCAGTCGATGATCGCTTGGCGTTCCGGCGTCGTTTCTGCTTGCGTGGGCGGCGTGGCGCTAAATGCCGAACACCACAATTGTGTTCGAACAGCCAGCACGTGATTTTGATCGGTCAGTGCGATGATCAATGCCGCTTCCGGCGGGATAAATCCGGGGATACCGTCCGTCGCCGTTCCCGGCAGCGGATCAAAGCCCTGTGCGTTATAAATCCGGCTGATGTAACTCGTTTCAATCGGCGGCGCGCACATCGCCGTCCAGTATGCGCCCATTTCATTCGTATTCCGCCGGATCATCGCGCCGACGACGAAGCCGTCCCCGCGCATCAGCGCGCAGATAAACCGGTCGCCATCCGAACCCGGCGCAGCCCCAATCGATGCCGCCACCTGTGCCGCCACATTCGCGGCAAGTTCCTCGTCAACCGCTTGAAGCGCGCTCAAGTAGCGCAGCGCTTCCGGGCTGGGATACGGACGCGAATCACTGCTGCACTGCGGCTGAAGACTGCCGCTCAATGCCTGCGCCCCCGGCGAGGGCGGCAGCGGCGGGTTAAATGCCCGGTCGCGTAAGTACGTCGTCAAGCCGCCGCATGGATCAGCACTGTTGAGGTACTGCATCAGCAGCGTAATCGGAACGCGGCTCACCTGCTGGCTGATCTCGCCGCAGTTGGCAAAATCGGGCGTGAAATCCGTGATCGGGATGTTTGCAGGTTGATCATCAAGTCCGCTGCAATCACCACCCGTCAGCACAACATCCACGCGCACCCATCCGGCAGGATCAGGCAGACCATACCAGCCGTCAATCAACGCATTCGGAAAGTAAAGCAGCCCCGGTTGAATCTGCGCGAGTACCGCCGCATCTGTCGAGCGGTCGGCGCGCACGTTGACAGGCTGCCCGCCTGCTGGCGTGATCACACACGCGCCCGTTGTCGGCAGTTGAATTTGGGGAGCGGGTACCGTCGTCTGCGTCGGTTCAGCTTGTCCGCCTTCTGGGCAGCCGTTGTTAAGCGATGTTCCCGGCGATCCCGGACATTGATCGTTCACATCCGGCACGCCGTCCCCGTCAGCGTCCGGTTGGCAGCCGTTCGGCGTGAAATACGCCTCATTCGGGCATTGATCAGAGCCATCATCTACGCCGTCGCCGTCCGTATCCGGGCAGCCCGACGCCGTTCCCGGCGCATATGCCGCCGGGCAGCGATCTTGCGAGTCCGGCACACCATCTTGATCGCTGTCTGGTTCTTGCGCGCTAACCTGTAATGTAAAGATGAACACGAGTGATAGAAATGCGAAGATAACCCGCAGTTTTCTCATACTCCCCCCAACAATGTGAGTCTTCAACGATACCCCAGTGTATTCGCGCTTCGTTTTCACACAAGTTGGAGCACCAGCGCTCAATGGACAAGCGCCACGGCGAAGCGTATGCTCTACATGCACGGCTTATTTTGCAGGATTTTGACAAGATGACACAACTTGATAACCGTCTGCTGGCGGTCGATGTTGGAAATACCAATGTGACGCTCGGAATATGGCAGAACAATCAGCTTCTCTTATCATGGCGGGCACGCACCGTCGCCGATAAGATGCCCGACGAATACGCGGTACTGGTGCGGAATTTCCTCGCGGGTGCAAACCTGAGTTGGAAACAGATCGGCGGCGTAGCGATCAGCAGCGTCGTTCCCCCGCTGACCACTACCTTCACCGAGCTTTCGCGCCGCTACCTTGAGATCGATCCGCTGGTGGTCACGAACAAGACAGACACCGGAGTCGCGCTTCTGGTCGATCAACCGGAGCAGGTCGGCGCGGATCGCATCGTGAACGCGGCGGCAGTCAAAGTCATGTACGGCGGTCCCGCCATCGTGATCGACTTTGGAACGGCGACAACATTTGATGTCGTCAGCAAGGATGGGGATTATTTAGGCGGCGCGATTTCACCGGGGATCGGCGTCGCACATGATGCGCTGGTCAGCCGGGCGGCACGTTTACATAAAGTCGATCTCGTCCCGCCGCCCCGCCCGATCGGGAAAAATACGATTCAGGCGATGCAGTCGGGCATCTTTTGGGGATATGTCGCCCTTGTCGAAGGGCTGGTCAAGCGTCTCCGGGACGATCTCGGATTGCCGGATACCAAGATCATCGCCACGGGCGGGCTTGCACCACTTTTCCGCGAACACACCCCGGTGATTGACCTGATTGCGCCAGACCTGACACTTGAAGGGCTTCGCATCATTTATGAACGCCAGAATCCGGAAGCACACATTTGAGCAACCTGCATAAGGGGTCTGTGTTTGTCCGGGCTTTTGTCCCCCTCCTTGCGTCAGCGGGGAGGGGTGTAATAAAACTGTACCCCTATCCTCCAGTTTCCCTTCTGGGCTGGCTACGTACGCACCCCGCGCTTACGGCATGTGAGCGCGGGATTCCCATAAGCCCTCGTAATCGCGCACCATCCCGAACGAATCGACCGTAAGCATAGCGGTGAAATCGCTGGTTAAGCTCTCAAAGCGGTAAGTCGATTCAGAAAGACGGGTGTAGCGCTGCGGCAGCGGCATCACCTTGAGCGAGGGAAAATCAACCCACACAGGTGCAATCTCCGCGCTGCCGCCGATCGGCAGACAAAGACGGCGGATAGCGAGGGTGTTTGTCGCGGGCGAAAATCCCAGATCGAGATCAAGCGCACCGTCGTAGCCTTCAAGCAGAACATGATCCTGCCGCCAGCGTCCGTGATCATCCCGCCGCAGGGTCAAACGATGTTCACTCGCCCCGATCCATGCGCCGATCACGACCGACTCGCTGCGCCATGCTGCATCACAGTGGAGCATATACATGATCCGCGCGGGCACGTCCGCATCACTCAAAACCACACTGCCAGTGAACTGAAACCCATCGTCAATCTGCATCAATGTGCAGCATTCGGCGCTGGTCATCGTTTTACCGCTCCACACAAGCGTCTGTAAATGGGCATTCATGGCAAAACTGCCTCTCGCTGTCAGCATGTTGTTCAAACCGTTATGCCATGAATCCGCGCAGAAATAAACGCCGGATCGTCCTATATCGACGATCCGGCGGAACAAAGGGGGGGAAAGGAGGGATTACAAGTTAGGTATTGCTTGAACCTTCGGGAACAGCGGTTTCTTCAGCAGGAGGAACTTCGGTCGCCGGAGCATTTCCACCGCGCCCACCACGTCCGCCGCGTCCGCCGTCAGACGGTGCGCCACCACGACCATCACCGGGGAGTCCCATACCGCGCCCACCGTGGAACAGTCCCATGATGCCGAGGCTGTCGCTTTCGAGCGTAATCGCTTCACCGCCGCGTGTCACCGAGACGACAACAGCCGGTTCATCCATCGCTGCGATTGCTTCCAAGACCGCCGCCATATCCAGTTCGGTGACCGGAACATCGTTGATCGCGGTGATCACGTCGCCCACTTCGAGCGCAAACGGGTTGTCATTGTTCAGAACGTCGAGCACTTCGAAACCGCCGTCAACTGCTTCAAGGTCGGCAACGAAAGCGCGTTCCGCCCATGCCAGCGGGTCAAAATCGATTGAGAATTCAGACCGCTGGGTGCGAACCGTACCGAGCGTCACTTCAACCGTGAGCGCTTCGCCATCCCGCGTGATTTCGAGGGCAGCCACGTCACCGGGGGCGGATGCCTGCACCAGTTCAGCAAGCTGTTCAACCGTCGTGATCGCTTCACCGTTGTAGCTCGTCACCACATCACCGGCTTGCAAATCAGCATCAGCGGCGGGCGAACCACGCACCACGCGACCGATCACCACCTGTTCATCTTCCTGAGTCAGCGCCACACCGAGCCATGCCGTTTCTTCGGTGGTGGTGTCATCCTGAGCGAAAATTGCCCCTGCCATGAGCGACATAGCGAGTAGTGCGACCATCCCAATTGCGAAAAGTTTCCGCATGATTGTTCTCCTCATTGATCAGATTTCTCTGAATACTGCCATCGATACGGCGATTTGCATTCGCTTGCATTTACACTAACACAAGCAGTTCGCGTCATGGTTATCTGCGCCTCAAATACCCTTAAATCCGATTTAAGGTAGAAACGCCGCTGTTATCGCATCTCAAATATCCTTAAATTGTGCTTAAATCGCTTGCTTGCAAACCGTCTTACAGAGGATACTGACTGTATTGATAGAATCATGATCAAATCACCACCGGAAAGCCGCACCAATGACCGCAGTCCTAATTGTCGAAGATGACCGGCTCATCGCCGAACCGATCGCGCGTGCGCTCAGGAATATCGGCTATGAAGTGATGATCGCCAACACCGGGCGCACCGGGTTAGAGATGGCGTTGAACAAGCAGCCGCAGTTGATCATCCTCGATATTCTCATGCCGGAGATGGACGGATGGGAAGTCTGCAAGGCAGTACGCGAAAAAAGCGTCGTACCGATCTTGATGCTGACTGCCCTTTCGGAAGAAGTAGATCGCATCTTAGGCTTAGAATTGGGCGCGGACGACTATCTAACGAAACCGTTCAGCACGCGCGAACTGTTGGCGCGTGTGAAGGCACTGCTGCGCCGCGTCGAATTCGACCGCGCTCAGATGAGCGAACAAAATCAACTCCGCGCCGGAAATATCCGTCTGGAACTGGATCAGCGCCGCGCATTCAAAGGCGATCAAGCGCTGGAACTGCGTTACAAAGAATTTGAACTGCTCAGTCTGCTCGTCTCACGGGCGGGCGATGTTGTCACCCGTGCCGAAATTTTCGATAAAGTCTGGGGGACAGATTGGTTGGGCGATATGCGGACGCTCGATGTCCATATCCGCTGGCTGCGCGAAAAACTGGAAGACGATCCCAGTAATCCGCAGTATATCCAAACAGTGCGCGGTGTCGGTTACCGCTTCGGAGGTTGATGAGATCATGGCTGCGATGCGTCCAAAAACATCCACTAATCGCCGCATGCCTGCTCTCAGCATCCGGGCGCGTTTGCTGTTCGCATATGTGGGTCTGCTGCTGATCGGCTTCGCATTTCTCACCATCGTCATGGGCGAACAGATCGCCGTTGCGGCGCGTAGTGATTACGAGCAGCGCATCCTGAATACGATTCAGCTTGTCGCACGGGGGATCAGCCCCTACGTGGGAAACCCCACGCGCGAAACCACGGATACGATAATTGAAAATGAAGAACTCATCGTCGTGGTCGAAAGCTACGAGCTTCAACTCGGTGCAGAAATTCAGGTCATCATCCTGAGCGAACAGCCGAATCCCGATGATCAGCACGGCGACCCCCGCGATAACGACATCACAGCCGCGCTGCGTGGTGAACTGCGCGTCACCGAACGGAGCGAGATTGATGGCAGCACCATTCTATTCACGGCAGCACCGATCATGGGATCACGCGGCAGAAATCCGGTTGCCGTCGTGCAGTTGAGCGTTCCCGCGTCAAATCTGCGCGAAGTCGTATTCCGCCGCTGGCTCGATATGTGGATGGTGTTCGGTGTGGTGCTGCTGTTCGCGGTGATCATTTCGTTGGTGATCGCGCGGTCAATTCTGCGACCGCTCTACACGCTCCGCGCATCAGCGCTCAGGTTAGCACAAGGCGATCTCGATCATCGTGTGGCAAATCCCGGCGGCGATGAAATCGGCGCGGTTGCAGCAGCATTCAACGAAATGGCGGAACAGGTGCAAAGCATGTTAGAGGAGCAGCGCGCTTTCGCCAGCAATACATCGCATGAACTCCGCACGCCTTTAACCGCCATCCGCCTCCGCTCTGAAGCGATGCGCCATGATACCAGTCTCGACGAAGCGACAGCGAAGCAGTACATCATCGAAATCGACGACGAGACGCGGCGCTTGGGCGCGCTCGTAGAAGACCTGACACTGCTCTCGCGGTTTGACGCGGGGCGGGCAGAACTCGGCGGCAGTGAAATTGATCTGGTTCGTTTCGCGCACAGCCTGATCCAGAGCGCCGCCGTTCAAGCGAAATCGCGCCAAGTAGCAGTGTCGCTCACCGCGCCGGACGATCCGATTCCCGTACGCGCCAGCCTCACACACCTAACCGTTGTATTCCGCAATCTGCTTGATAACGCCATCAAGTTCACCCCGGAAGGTGGTCGCGTGACATGGACAATGCGGCTCGACGAAAACCACATCATCAACACGATCAGCGACACGGGGCAAGGCATCGACGCGGATCATCTGCCGCATGTATTTGAACGTTTCTATCGCGCAGACCGCGCCCGTTCGCGCAATGTTCCCGGCACAGGTTTAGGGCTGGCGCTGGTCAAGTCGATTGTGGATGCGTACGGCGGCACGGTGACGATCGACAGCGCGGGACATGGAGAAGGAACAACCGTCACTGTGGTATGGAATCAAACGGTTGGCGCTTCGTCACTCTGATGTTGTGCTGATTTTCGGTGTGAGTTCTACAACCCTGTCATCAGTCCACGTCAATACGAGCCGTAGTCTGAATTCACCGCGTCAAATCGTTCGCGCCGAATTTCCCCGAGCTTATGCTCCAACTCTTTAAGCGACTCGAACAGCGCTTCGTTCTGGAGCTTTGCTTTTCGCATCGCCAGCAGAAGTTCTGTAACACACCGCTCCAACTGTCCCAAGTTGTTTTGAGAGATGTCGTCAAGGTTCATCTGGTTCGGCTTTCTTATTGATCTAAGCGGACGTTGTCATAACCCATGCCAAATTCCAGCTTTACTTCGTGCTGGAATCTGGATGATTAAGCATATCACGTGC
>CALBRY010000393.1 GCA_937927665.1 uncultured Chloroflexota bacterium | reverse complement strand
TAAGGAAGAAGCCGAACAGGAACGCGAAGAAGCAGCGCACGGTGCATCCTCCGAATCGGCAGTGGAAGAAGAATAACTATGATGCGAAAACTGCTGCATGAACTACGCACAATGCCGAAATTTATGTATGTAACAGCGGCGCTCACCTTGTTTGGCGTGGGGGTCGGACTGTATCGTATGTTGGTCGGCTTAGGACCCACAACCAATCTCACGAGCGTGTTTCCGTGGGGCATCTGGATCAGTTTTGACCTTGCGACGGTGGCACTTTCGGGCGGCGCATTCACACTTGCGGCGCTGGTTTATGTCTTTCAGTTTGAAGACCTTCACGCCGCCACGCGCCCGACTGTGCTTGCAGGACTGCTCGGTTACAGCTCCGTCATGGTGATCCTGCTGTTCGACCTCGGACGATGGGATCGGTTCTATAACGTGTTTCTGCACCCGAATATCAGTTCAGCACTCCTTGAAGTGAGTTGGTGTATCAGCGCTTATACGCTGATCTTGGTGTACGAACTTAGCCCGGTATTATTGGAGAACACGCGCCTTAAGTGGCTGCTCCCGTTCATCAAGAAATACACCGTACCAATCGTGATCGTCGGGGTGACGCTTTCTACAATGCACCAATCGTCACTGGGAACGATGTTCATTATCATGTCGCCGCGCTTGCATCCGCTCTGGTCATCGATGCTGCTGCCGGTGTTTTTCCTCGTCAGCTCGTTTGCCTCCGGGATTTCGCTGGTAATCGCTGGCGCGTCCTTGAGCAATTGGCTGTTCGGACGCAGCCTCAAGATCAAGACGATGGCAAAGTTAAGCTGGTTTATCCCGTGGATACTCGCGTTTTATCTCGTTCTCAAGTTTGGTGAACTGGTGATCGCGGGCGAATGGGATTTGCTTTTCAACAGTGGAACCTACAGCGTTCTGTTCTGGGCGGAAATCA
This sequence comes from uncultured Chloroflexota bacterium, assembly GCA_937927665.1. Taxonomy (GTDB): domain Bacteria; phylum Chloroflexota; class Anaerolineae; order Aggregatilineales; family Phototrophicaceae; genus Flexifilum. The sequence goes on along the minus strand of CALBRY010000393.1, from coordinate 6,498 downwards.
TTATTGGCGCAGTGATTCCGATCGGGCTGTTTGCTTTCCGGCGGGTACGTTTCAGCCGTGCGGCTTCGTTGATTGGTGCGCTCTTTGTCATGGGCGGCGCAATCCTGAACCGTTTTGATGTCACATGGTTTTCGATTGCGGGTGTGGATGGTGAGACGTACTCACCACACTGGATGGAAATCGCTGTTCTCGTTGGCGTAGTCGCGGGAGTGGTCACGGTTTACAGTGTGATCGCACGATACTTCCCGGTCTACGAAGAAACAGAGGCGTCTCACAAGAAATCTGTCGAATCACTACCACTTGAGCCCACACACGCCGCTGGAGACTAAACGATCGCTGTTGATGTTCTCGCACATTGTGTGAAAATTGAACGAGAATACGGTCGTTCGCCAGATGATCTTTCGTCAGCGAATGACCGTATTTCATTCAAGGCTGTGCTACCTCCAAGGATTATCCACAGATTCGTCTACGATGATCATCCACACTTCATCCGAATAAATGGATTTCAATAATGTGGAAGATGCTCGTGCTTACCCTTCAATGGGGGTGTCGTCCTGCATCCAGCTCACAAAACCTCCGGTCAAAAACTGTAAATATGTGCTTATATATTTGTGTTTAGTGTGGACGATCCTCCCGAACGTTTTCGTTGTTAATCCTCTCGGACACCACAATTATCCAACCTTGATCCGGTAACCACCGAATATTTCTTCATCCGTCATCAGCGATGCTGTCGGCTAAAAGCGGATTCGCTGCGGCATACAATAAATGCAGCGCAGATTGCAGCGATCCGTCAGTGAGATACGGAGATAATCGAGGGTTCTGCCAAATTGATCGATGACCATGCCGCTTCACTTTTCAAGATAAAATAAGTGTCTCCCGCACAGCGTCGACAAAGCGGCTGACCTTCAACGATGATCTCGCGTTCGTTGATAATTTCTTCACCGCACACCGAACAGTTCACCCGAATACCCGGACGGCTGATCAACTTGCCGATTGATAAGTTCAACGCCACTTCCTGAGCGATAAACAGGTCTGTCGATGCTAAGACTTGGTATGCTTCCAATTGAGCATGCCAGCGGCTTTTCGCGTCGGGCTGGCAGCAAGCAGCCAGTTTGCGCGATTCTGGTGACGGGTGGATTCGAACGGCAAACTCGGTTTTGGTATCCACAAACACGGCGGCGGTTTTGCCGTGATCAACATGCCGCAGGGTGCGATGACCGAGCGTACAACCGGTCGCAGCAGACACCCCGTCTGCAAAGCAACCGTCTGTCTCGACAAACGTGAGTACCCGCTTTTCCCCCTGCGGGAGTTCGATTCGCAGCAGTTCCGCCGCATACATACCCATTCGCACGCCAAGCACCTGACGCGGACAAAGGTGCTTATGTTGTGCCTCCGTGACTGCTAGAAGTTCCTGCAAAGTCGCCATGTCGTTTGCCTCACTATCCCCTCTTCAAACGTTATGCTTGAAGAGGGGATTCATTTCGCTCAGGAGCAGAGACGATTCCCTTACTCCATGTGTTGATTTAGATCTTTTCGACGCGCACGAACGTATCGTAGAACACCGCGCTGCCGCCGACCGGATCGACTAAGGTAGTGTTGCCGAGGTACGGGTCAACCCGCATGGCTGCATTCGCGTGAACCCCCTTAATACGGCGTTGATCACCGGGGATGGTTGTCCCATTGATCGTGACATCCACACCACCGTAGGCGAAGTGACCGAAGCCGAGCGCAAAGCTAATTACGCCGGGGCGAATGCCCTGTGTCACCTTGACTTTGCCAATCATAGGAACAGTATTGCCGTTCATCAGATCCCATTCGCCGTTCGGATTCGTCGGCGAGATGATACGCACCTGATCTCCATCGCTCAGCCCGCGGGCTTCAGCATCAACCGCATTCATGATGATCGCATTTTCGGGCAGCAGGGACAGAAGCCAGTAATTCGACGAGGTACGGCTTTTGGTCTGCATAATCTCACGATGCGTGATCATCCGCAGATCGAAACCGTCGGCTTCATCTGTCAGTAGCTCACCTGTCACCGCAAACGGACCGGGGAAATATTTCGCATAACCGGCTAGGTGTTCGCCCGTCATCGCGCTCTTGGTGTCATAGGTTTTTTCCTGATAGAGATTGATCATCGTGGCATAGGGATTTGCCGTCCGTGTTAGATCAACCCCGAAGTAGTTAACGCTGGCTTCGGGCAGTTCCCCTTCGGCATAACCGCTGGCGTAGTTCTGGAAACGTCCGCCGCGGTTCAGAACATAGACGACTTTGCGCCATAGATCACCGGATAGGGCTTCCCAACGTGCAGCGTCGAAAACGCTGGCAGGCAGGTGTCGCCGCGCTTCAAGGAAGATCCGAAGCTCTTCATCGTCGGCATCCGGCACCGCGCCTGAGCCGTCTTCTTTCTCGCCAAAAGCGAGGTTGGCGACCATACGCAGGTACATTTCGTCCTGATGCGTGAAGTTGCCGTAGTCACCATAACCACCCTCGCCATAACCGGGCAATCCGAGACGTTCGGCAACGCCGAGCAGTACCGCCTCCAGTGACATGGGCATTTCCCGACCGAGTACAGTCACATCCGGCACGAGCGGCGCAATCGCGGGATTACGAACAGGCTGAATCTTGAAAGCAACGCTGGGGTGACTACCGTGGAACTCCCAACGTTCCAGATACATCGTGTCCGGGAAGATATAGTCGGCAAACATGCTGGTTTCGCCGATAAACGGGTCGATGGCGATGAACAGCGGCAGCTTTTGCGGATCAGCCAAGATCGGGATGTTCATATTCCCGGCGGGTAGTGAATAGACGGGCGATCCCATGTACAGCATGAGCGCCTTCACGCCATAAGGATAGGCATCACCAATCGACGGGATGATCTCCTGATAGATGTCGCTCGACAGTGGGTACCAATTACGACGGGCTGGATAGCCATCGCGCAGGAACAGCGTATGGGCATCGTATTTCTCGTTGTGACGGATAATGCTAGTCCCAAACGGCACAATCACATCGCTGTTCTGTGCGATTCTGTATGGCTGCCCGGCTTTGGTTCCAACCGCGCTGTAGGTGCTTGCCTTGATCAAACCGCCCGCATGATCATAATTCCCGATCAGGGCGTTGAGCGTGTACCACGCGAGGACGTTGTAGAAGCCGTTGGTATGCTGGCTGACACCGCGATGGATGTCTGCAACTGCCTGCCGCCCGTGATTGGTGAATTCGAAGGCAATTTCTTCTAACACATGAGCATCGACGCCGCAAATTTCTGCCCATTCTTCGAGCGTGTGTTCGCGTGCGGAGTCGGCGATGATTTGTAGACCGGATTTAACGGTAAACTCGCCTAACTGCACGTTATCGACCAGCAGATCGCCGCGCACGGCATTTTCGGGTTCCCGCGCATACGGATCAACCGGAACAGGTTCGCCATTGACCAGCGCGACAAAATAGTCGAACTCGTAAGTTCTTGTGTCATCTGTCGAGAGCGGACGCACTTCTTTTTCGCGCAGTCCGATTTCACTGGCACGCAAGAATTTACCCGGTACGCCATCCTCATCCAATTTGACGAGCCACGTCGCCTCTGTCCATGTCGTTTGCCCAAGTAGATCAGCGGCACCACGGTTGGCGGCGGAAAGATACGGCGCATTGTAACGTTCGTTGTCGATCACCCAACGGATGAGCGCCAGCGCCATTGCGCCTTCTGTGCCCGGTTTTGCGGGGAGCCACTTCCACGCTTTGGATGCTGTTTTGGAGAAGCGCGGATCAACGACGACGAACTTGAGGTTGTTCTCAACCAGATTGGTGGTGATACGCGGTGAGCGCAGCGGCGGACCATAATTGCCTTCAAACGGCGATGCGCCGACGAAGATCACGAACTCGCTGTTGCCAACGTCGCCCTGCCAGTAGAACTTGACACCGCCCGTCCATTTGCCGTCCGTAAACTGCTCGGACATGGCTTTTCCGGTGAAGTACAAGCTGCCCTGACACACAGTCGTATGCCCGTGTGCATTGGCTGTCCCATAAGCGGTCAAGAAGCGCGAAATGAAATCCTTGCGCGCATCCTTGAGACGACCCCACGCGAACACAAATTGATTGTTGCGCGGACCCAAATCAGGGTGTTCAGGGTCGATGAGCAGATCAAGATAATCGGCAAAAGTGGTCTGGAATTCAGCGATTAAGGCGCGTTTCGCATCTGCGTCTTTTTCCGCCTGAATTGCCTTGATCGCGGATGCCATATCAGCGGCAAGATCGGGGTCAGTCAGGGCATACGATTCGCGCAGACCGGGAACCGCACCTTCACCGAACAGATCGCCGCCTTCGACAACTTCCTCAATCGCCTGTTCAAACGAGATCGTTTCCCACTGACCGCCACCGCGCGGCGTCCCCGGTTTACGTTTGAGGACGCTGACGAGACGGTACGGATCATAGACCGATTGCAATCCCGCTTGCCCCTTCGGGCAGATCGCGCCTTCCATCGTTCCCGCTTCGGTTGCGGGTGTCGCATAGTCGACGTGTGGATACATGGTCATCGGGTGGAACGGGTTGCCTTCGATTTTGGCGGCAACACCGTCCAGCAGCTTGACCTTGATTCCGCAACCTGTATTGCACTGCAAGCAGACGGAGTAAATCTGATTAGCCGGATCGGACAGGGGATAAGCCGATTGACCTTCTTCTGCCTGTGCCCGCGCCGCTTGAATCTGGCTGAAACCCGGCACTGCGCCGAGAAAAGCGGTTCCGCCGACAATGGCGCTCGTCTTCAGAAAATCGCGGCGCGAAAGCCCGCAGCTTTCCGGTTGCTGGATATCATGTTTGTCGTTCATTACGCCACCTCGGTCTTATTCTTCAGGAAGGGCAGCAGATCAGCGCCGATGAGATAGGCAAGTGTCGAAAGTCCGACAACACCAAGCGTGACTGACCATTCCATGATGCTTGGTACATAGTTGAAACTCAGATGCGGACCTGTGAAGGCAGTCGCTAGCCCTTCCAGTTCAGGAATGGCAAGCGCCGGGAAAATGATGCTGGTACGCGCGACCGCCAGCCCGACCAGCACAAACACGCCGATGAAGCCAACCAACAAACCCCGTTTTGTCAGGTTCGGTTGGATCAACACGATGATCGGGATGACCATACCGATACCGATTTGCAGTACCCAGAAAGCCCAACCGAACGGTCCAAACAGGACGAGATTTACGGCTTCTGCGGCTTGCGGGATGCCGCTGTACAGCGCCTGCGAGTAATCCACCCACAGGAAGTAAGCTTTTACGATCAGCAGCGCGATCATGAGCAGACTTAGCACCCGCGTCAGGCGAATGCGTTGATCGATATTTTGCACAACGCCGAAGAAACCGAGGAACACCAGCATGAGCGCGACACCCGATGTGAGGTTGAAGATCGGGAACTGCGCGGGCAGCATCGCCGTGTGCCAGCTGGCGCGGCTGGCATTGACGCCAAGCAGCGCGCCGACACCACCGCTAACGAAGATCGATAGGATCAGTCCGAAGATCATCAACGGGCGCAGCAGCGCGCGATTGTTGCGTGAGGCAAGAATCAACGAAACCAGCGTCACGATCAGGAACAGGCTGTAGCTCCACACGAGCTGCGCCAGCAGTGAACTGAAATTCGGCTGGAGGTAGACTTTCCAGATGCGCTCCATATGTCCGAGGTCAAAGCCGATCAGCATAAGTGCGCCGGGCAGTGTGACCATGCCACCCCAGAGGGCGTATTTACCCGTTCCCTTGAACAATGGCACATTGAACACGTAATCCAGCGAGGCGATCATGTAGGAACCGGCAGCCATACCGGCGAAGAACAGATACATGGCGACCCACAGACCCCAATTGACATAAGAGCCATAGTTGACATCGCGTTCGCCGATAAATAGGCGGCTGTAGAAACCATACAGCCCCAACAAGAGTGCGACCGCGCCGAGGACGTAAAGAATGCGTTTTAGCGTAACCATGTTTTTTGCCCTTCCTTACACCAAGTAGTACACGCGCGGTTCGGTGCCGAGTTCTTCCTTGAGGCGCATAACATTCGGCTGCGCGATCATTTCGGCGACGAGGCTGGACGAGTCATTCGCGTCCCCGAACAGGGTTGCACGCCCGATACAGGTCGAAACACACGCGGGCAGTTCACCCACACCAACGCGATGCAGGCAGAAGTGACACTTGCGTGCATTGCCAATCGGCGAGTCGTGCCCTTGACGCGGTCGGGCTTCGTCGTATTCGAAATTGGCGGCGCGTTCGTAGCTTTCGGCGGTCGTGCGTCCGGCGATCAACCCTTCCGCAACCGGGTTCGCTTCGTTGTAGGTCAAGCCGAAGTCGGAGGTACGTGCGCCGTAGGGGCAGGCGGTCAAGCAGGCGCGGCAGCCAATACATTGATCGTAGTCAACGATGACGACGCCTTCTTCGTTTTTGTAGGTCGCCGTCACTGGGCAAACCGGGGTACAAGGTGGGTTATCGCACTGCATACACGGACGCGGGGTAAAGCGCCGCCCGACATTCGGAT
>CALBRY010000392.1 GCA_937927665.1 uncultured Chloroflexota bacterium | reverse complement strand
GCTTATTGTACGGGGTCAATGCAAATTTGCGATCAAATTGTGCGGGTTGTATTAGGGGGGCAGCGATGGCGCGGGCATTTTCGCCCGCGCCATGCGGGATGCGCTATTGGCTGATCAGCCAGGCGCGTGCTTCTTCAAGGTCAACAAAAACACGTACAGAAACGCCGAGTTCGTAATAAGCGGTCACAATGTCGCCCATGTCCGCACGCCCGAACAAGCTTTCCGGCACAACCAGCGCCCAATATTTCCAGCCGCCCTTCGCCGCGCGCGGACCCCAATCTTGCATCGAAAATTCAAAATCTTCCGGTTCGAGCGCGGCATTGTTGCGATCATCTGAAAGCCATTTTTTTGCGCCGTTTGCGATGAGGGCATCCAATCCAGCGTTCAGCGTGTCCTTAAGATGCTGCCCGTGAATGGGTTTGTGGAAGGTGTGATAAACATACTTGTCTGCGGATTCATAACTTACGGTCGCCCAATCAGCGTTATAGACTGTTTTGAAGGGCATGACTTTGCTCCTTGAGGAAAAAGCCAGTCAATATGTTAATTTTAGGTTAGCACGATCCTTCATCACGGATCGTTGAGACGCCTGAATAGTTGCCCACACCGTAAGGCGATGTTTATTGATTGACCAGCCAATTACGCGCTTCGTCGAGATCGACAAAGACCTTCACGATCACGCCAAAATTGAAAAACGCGCCGACAATATCCTGCATTCCTGCACGCCCGGCGATATCTTCCGGCACAACCAGCGCCCAATATTTCCAACCGCCTTGTGCTGCGCGGGGTCCCCAGTCTGTCAGCGCGTATTCGACATCATCCGCCGGGAACTCGGCATTCTTCCGGTCATCTGAAAGCCATTTTTCCGCCCCATTTTCGATCAACGCATCAAGACCCAGATTCATGATTGCGCGGAATGGTGCGCCGCTCAGCGGCTTGTGAAAGGTATGGTATATATAGCGATCGCCCGGGTGATAACGCATCGTCGCCCATTCGTTTTCGGCGATAATCTGATAGCCCATAACCATTGTCCTTGAACAAACCAACCATTCGGTGTTTGTGCAATCTTAATCCTTGTGCGGATTGAATGATCGTTGAGATGCGCTTAGGACAAACGTCCCGCACCATGAGCCGCCCGCGCGTGTTTTTATGAGTACACCTGTCACCTAATAGGATGCTGCATGACTCCCCCACAACCCGCCGTTTTCAGTGATATTGAAGGCACATTGATCCGCATTAGCTTTCCACGCACCTACTTTGAACAAGCACGCGCGATGGGACTGGTTCCGCTCGTGAATCTGATTCAGACCGGGCTGTTGAATGTGTTGGGTAAACCCTTCTCTCCCAAGTCGAAGATCGGCGGCATCCTGCGCTATTTGGCGATTATGACCGCCATGCGGAATATGCCGATCTCCGCCAACGATGGCGTGATGGCGCGGGTGATTCCGCTGCTCCACGCCGCCCTAAAGCCGAAAACGATCGCCCGTGTGCGTGAATATGAAGCACAGGGGATGCCCGTTTTTCTGGTGAGCGCGGCGCTTCAACAGGGGGTTGAGTTGTTCGCGTCGTCGCTCGGTTGGCGCGGCGAAGGGACACGCCCGATCGTGAAAGAGGGCATCTTCACCGGGCGGGCAGAAAAACCGCTCACGGGAGAAGAAAAAGCGGTGCGCGTGCGTGAGGTTGCTCAGAAACACAACCTTGATCTATCGCGCTCGGTTGGTTTCGGCGATACCACCTCCGATGTGTATTTTCTCTCCCTGCTCGGCAGTGCTTTTGTCGTTGATCCTGATGACGAACTGCGTGCCATCGCCGCCCAAAAAGGCTGGACGATCATCGAAAGCTAAAGCCGCCAGCGTACGCAAAGGTGCTTCTTTGCGCTTTGCACCTTTGCGTTAACGCTTTTTCTGATGTCATGTCACAAAGGTGCGATTCTGCGCGTAGGGCTGCCAACTGCCCGCGCGAATAATCTCCGCAGTTGCATCGATCACGCGCCGCACTTCGTCATCGCTGTTATAGAAATGCGGCGCGATGCGTATCCCCGCACCTTCCCGGTAATCGATCACCAGATTTTGCGCCAATAAAGCACGGCTGATCTCATATGCGTGCGGCATATTGAGCGTCACCGTTCCCGCCCGTTGATCGGCTTCTTTTGGCGTGTTGATCTGATACCCGGCTTGTTCCGCGAAATCGATCAACAGCGACGTTTGCCGGATCGAGTTGGCGCGGATCGCCTCGATTCCTACCTGTGTGATGATGTCAACGCCCGGTTGAATCGCGTACAGTGCCGCGATTGCGGGCGTGCCGTTCGCCAGTCGATAGCTGTCTTCGCGCAGGTCGAAATGGTCAATATCAAAGGCGAATGGGCGTTGATGCGCGAACCATCCGGTCATCTTCGGCTGAAGCGTCGGCAGCAGATCAGGACGCACGTACAAGAAAACCCCGCCCGGTCCGCCGCACATCCATTTGAGCGTGCCGCCAATATAAAAATCGACATTGAGCGCCGTTACATCAAGCGGGATGATCCCGACGCTGTGATACCCGTTCAGCAAGACTTGCGCGCCGACCGCGTGCGCTTTGGCGATAATTTCGGCGGCGGGCATGATGTACGCCGAGCGGAACAGGACATGACTCAAGCTGACAAGGCGGGTGCGTGCGTCAATCGCGTCGAGAAGTTCTTGCGTATCGATCGTGATCCCGTCGCGTGAACGCACCGTATGCACTTCCATATGCGGCGGCAGATTGCGCGTCACGCTGTACACATCCGACGGGAAATCCTGATCGCTGATCACGACTTTATTCCGGCGCGTATCGCTGAAATCAAGCGCGCTGATCAAGATGCTGTTGGCGATGCTGGCGTTTTCGTGAACAAGCACACTGCGGGCAGGTGCTCCCATCAGCGGCGCGATTTTATCCCCCACCGCTCCCTTGAGTTCCCACCATGTTGGGTTATCCTCGAACGGTTGCCCCCATGCGCGCACGCCAAGCGATCCCCATGTATCGGCATATTCGCGCAGTTTGTCATACACGGCGCGGGGCATCGCGCCGAGCGAATTTGATATCAAATAAGTGCAGGTTGAAAGTATCGGGAATTCGGTGCGCCAATCGAGCAAGGATTTCATGATTTTCGCCTTTTAACGGTCAATTATCCAACATCTCATGAACAACTTCTAAACAGTTCGCCTTTAGGCTCAAATCGACATAGGCGCGAACCGGAGACTACCTAATCGTGACGACAACCACGCCCACCTTGATTGTGAACCCTACACCGAACACGAACGCGCGCGGATCGGCTGTGCTTCGCGCATTGATGATGCCGACTGCCGTCTTGATCGGGATCATGCTGCTCGCGGCAGCGCTCAATTTCATCAATATCGAAGCGATCGGCGACGGCAATACCTATTACACCGCCGCTGTTGAGGCGATGCTGCAATCGCCATCGAATTTCTTTTTCGCCGCCGCTGAACCGGGCGGCAGTGTCAGTGTTGATAAGCCGCCGCTCGGCTTGTGGCTGCAAGCGATCAGCGCGATGTTTTTGGGCGTGAATGGTTTCGCCGTCGCCCTGCCGCAGATTCTCGCCGGAATTTTCAGCGTGCCGCTCGTTTACTGGTTGGTCAAGCGCTATTTCGGCACGGGCGCGGGTTTGATTTCCGCACTGGTGATGGCGATCATGCCCGTATCCGTCGCCGTGCAGCGCAACAATACAATGGATGCCACACTGATCTTTACGCTCCTGCTCGCGGCATGGGCATTCGTCAAAGCGACGGATACGGGCAAGCTCAAATGGCTGATCCTCGGCGGCGTATTCGTTGGACTCGGCTTCAATATCAAGATGCTGCAAGCCTTCCTCCCTGTTCCCGCATTTTACGCGCTCTATTTCCTCGGTGCGAAGATTGGCTGGCGGCGCAAGATCATTCACCTTACGGCGGCGACCGCCGTCTTGATGTCGGTATCGTTCGCATGGATCATCGCCGTCGATCTGACCCCCGCCGATCAGCGCCCGTATGTCGGCAGCAGTGACTCCAACAGCGCGCTTGAACTGGCGATCGGTTACAACGGGCTTCAGCGGCTTCTCGGCAGAATGGGCGGCGGCAGTGCGGCGGCGGCTGATGACGGCGCACGCGATGGCGCGATGACTCCGCCCGCCGGAAGGACTCCGCCGAATGGGGCGATCCCCCCCAGTGATGGCGGCGTTCGACCGGACGATGGCGCACAAGGCGTGCCCGGCGGTACACAACCGGGCAGTGAGATCGGATCGGCGGGAGTGTTCCGCCTATTCTCGCAGCCGCTCGATAACGAAATCGGTTGGCTGCTTCCGTTCGGCTTATTCAGCGCCGGTCTGTTGGTGATCGCCTCCCGTCCGCGTCTGCCGCTTTCGACTGCACATATGGGTGCGGTGCTGTTCGGCGGTTGGCTCGTGACGGAGATCGTATTCTTCAGCGCGGCGGGATTCTTCCACGCCTATTATCTGGCGATGATCACACCACCGCTTGCGGCACTCGTCGGCATTGGGGTGATGCGCTTATGGAAACTGCGCGAATCCCATCATCTGCTGGCAATCGCACTCTTGATCGCGGCGGCGGGCGCGACCCTCGCCTATCAGATCAGCATCGCGGCGGGCTACACGCCCAACCTCACATGGGGGATCATTCCGGCGGCGGCGCTCGTGATCGGCGCGGCGATCCTGTTGGCGGCGCGCTTCATCCCGCGTGTTTCCCGGTTCGCCGTCGCGGGGCTGGTGTTGGTGGTGATCGCCATGACCGCCGTTCCGACCGTCTGGGCGGGCTTAACCACGCTCGACTCAGGATCGAATATCGCCCTTCCCGCCGCCTATGCCGGGAACAGCGGCGCGAACAGTCAGCGCGCGGCGCTGGCGGCGAGCAACGGCGGACTTGGCAGAGAAACAGTCAGCCAAACGTTGATCGATTATTTGCAGGCGAACACCGAAGGCATGCGCTACATGATGGCGGTCGGCAGTTCGATGCAAGGCGCGCAGGTCGTCCTCGAAACCGGGCGCGGCGTGCTGTATATGGGCGGATTCAACGGCTCGGATTCGGTGGTGGATGCCGAAAGTCTGCAAGCGCTGGTCGATGCGGGCGAACTTCGCTACGTGCTTTCGAGCGGCGGCGGGAATATGCCGCGCGGCATGAACGGCGGCGCGGTCGATACAAACATCAGCGCATGGCTGACCGAAAGCTGCACCGTCGTCACCGATGTGACCACCACCGGCACGCTCTACGACTGCGCGGGATGAGCAGGGTTCTCTGCGGTTCAGGTTTTCGTTTCCAAGGATGACTGCCGCTGCTTTCCCAAACTGTCACATTCATTTAAGCTGATGAAAACATGAACAATCGAAAGGCTGTGTGAGCCGTGAAAACCATCCTGATCGTCGATGACAAACTCAATGCCCTGCGGCTCTTGACCGATTACCTGACCGAAAACGGATTCCGCACCGTCACCGCATCCAACGGGCGTGAAGCGCTGTTTGTCGCACGCCACGAAAAACCGGATCTCGTGCTGCTTGATATCATGATGCCCGAAATGGATGGGCTGGAGTTTATGCGGCATTTCCGCCGTGAGCGTCAAACGCCCGTCATCATGCTGACCGCCCGTGTTGAGGAAACCGATAAAGTTGTCGGGCTGGAGCTTGGCGCGGACGATTACGTAACGAAACCATTCGGCATGGCGGAATTGGTCGCGCGGATTCGCGCCGTTTTGCG
>CALBRY010000391.1 GCA_937927665.1 uncultured Chloroflexota bacterium | reverse complement strand
AGTCGGTGAACAGCACCGCGAGGATCATGATCACGAAGCCGATATGAAGCGCGTTACGGACGCTGATCCACTGAAGGAACAAGCCGCCGACCGCGATCAGCACGCCGTACACGATCGGGCGGATAGCGGTGCGCGGGTTTTTCTGGATTGCCTTACGGCGGCTGTACATCCAGATCGCCGCCGTGATCACGCCTGCAAGGATGAACATCACCGGCGAAATATCCGGGAAGCGGGTTAAGCCCGCGCTCGGATGAATAAACGGTGTGCGCGGGGTTGATGCGGTTGGATCGAGCAGCAAAATCGGGTTCGTCGATTTGATCAGCCAATCGACCAGCAGCACGGCGATATAGTTCAACATGATCGTGACGATCACTTCATGCGCGCCCGTGTAAGCCTTGAGCGCACCGGGTATCGCGCCCCACAACGCACCGCCGAAAATACCCGCGATGATCACCAGCGGAATATGGAGGATCGCCGGCATCGCGGCGAACATCGGCGCAACCGCGACCCAAACGGCGGCAGTCGCCCCCGCGTAAAGCTGACCTTCCGCACCAATGTTGAACAATCCCGCCTTAAAGCCAAGCGATACCGCTAAACCGGCGATGATGAACGGAATCGAGCGAACGATCATGCTTTCAAGGTTGGCGGGGAAGAACAAAAACGCCGATCCGCCAAGCCGCAGAAATGCCACTTCGATCGGATTCGCCGGATCATCGTCACCGTGAACCAACCCGGCGGCGGCATCCGTCCGGCTGATCACCAAGCGATCACCGGGGCGGCGCACGATCAGATTGTCAGCGGCAGCACGCGGAAGTTCCTCGCTGAGTGCCGTCGTGACGGTTTCATTCGTCAGCAGTCCGTTATCATACAGCCCGCGCACAATCGCGATTTCGCTCGCCAGTGCCGCCGGATCAGCGATGGCGACCCGCTCCAGCACATCGATCTCGACGGCGATCCGCTGTGCTGTATCCAGTGTTGTGACCGCATTTTCGGCGGTGAGCTCTGTCAATGTGGTGAGTTCTGCCGCTTCGAGCGTCAATCCGGCATCGCGGATCAGCGCCAATCGTTCGGTGAACGCGCTCAAGCGGACGATGCCGTACTCCTCGACTGCGCGCATATGCGTGTACAGTGTTTCCGCATCCAGCACGGCGGCAGATGGCGCAATCGCGGCGATCTCCGCTTGCAGTTCCGCTGTAACTGCGCCTTCGCTGCGTACCCGCTCCGCGAGATCGCGCACGGCGGAGCGTTCCGCCGCTTCCAATTCGATGATGAGCGGCTGCATCGCGTCGAGTTGTGCTTCGCCAACGGCGCGCATCTCGATCACGCTTTCGCCCAAGTCGGTGAGCGCTTCCGCGTCAAGCGTGGGAAACAGCGCCAGCGCATCGGCATAGCGGCGGGCATTATCAACACCAGCCACCGCGTAGCCGTTGATCGCACGCGCTAGATCGCGGAGTTCGCTGCGCTGAACCGTTCCCATCTCGTCTGCCAGCATCGTGACGCGCGTGAGATCGTCTAAACTCACCTGATCATTGATCGTCAATCCGGTTGCGCCTTCAAGGAGCGCAACATATGCCGTACCCGCGATATTCAAGCCCCGGCTGAAATCCCCGCGCGCGCCTGTCAGCATCATAAACGGCACGGTGATGATCAACGCGGTGACGACCGCAAGCACCGGCACGAGTGACGGTGAGATACGTCCCCAGATGCGCCCGACGCCTGCCAGCGCTGGCGGCGCGCTGCCGCGTTTGGGGAGGAATGTGGTGTCTGTCATGAATGCCTCTACTTCTCCACCTTAGGGAGTTCCTGCACATCCGCCGATGACGCTTTTTTGACGCCCGCCATCAACAAGCCGACCGTACTGCGATCCGCTTCTTCGATGGGCAGAATTGCGACGATGCGCCCGCCAAACATGACCGCGACCCGATCACTGAGCGAAAGAATCTCGTCAAGTTCGGCACTAACCAGCAGCACGGCTGTCCCGTTATCGCGCATTCGCACGATCTGTTTATGGATAAACTCAATCGAACCGACATCGAGTCCGCGCGTCGGTTGGGCGGCGATCAACACCTTGCAATCGCGTGAAAGTTCGCGTGCGATGATCGTTTTCTGCTGGTTACCGCCGCTCAGTGATCCCATGCGCGTATAAATGCCGGGGGTGCGAACGTCAAACTTTTCGACCAGTTTTTCGGCGTATTCATCGACAGCTTGCGCGTCTGTCAGGATACCTTTGGCGAAGGGCGGCTCGTAGTACTGCTGAAGCGAAAGGTTATCGCGCACGGGGAAGGCGTAGACCATGCCGTTCTTCTGGCGGTCTTCCGGCACATGACTAATCCCCGCTTCGGTGATCCGGCGTGGGCTGGCATTCGTCAGGTCAACCCCTTCGATCCGCACATGACCGCTGAGGCTCCGCCGCAGTCCGGTGATCGCCTCGACGAGTTCGGTTTGCCCGTTACCCTGTACACCCGCGATCCCGACGATTTCGCCAGCACATACTTCGAGCGATGCGCCGCGCACAGCATCTAAGCCGCGATCATCCTTGACGACCAGATCACGTATCGAGAGAGTTGGCTCACCGGGAGAACAGGCGATCTTATCGACCTGAAGCAGTACACTGCGCCCCACCATCGCGGCGGCGAGCATTTCTTCGGTCGATGTGTGCGGGTCAGCCGATCCCGCGACACGTCCGCCGCGCAGAACGTTGATCCGGTCGCAAATCGTCAGCACTTCTTTAAGTTTGTGACTGATGAAAATAATGCTGACGCCGCGTTCAACCAGCGTCCGCATAATGTCGAATAAGCCTTCGGTTTCTTGCGGGGTTAAAACGGCAGTCGGCTCATCCAGAATCAGAATATCCGCGCGGCGGTAAAGCGCCTTGATGATCTCGACACGCTGCTGAACGCCGACCGGAAGGTCTTGTACAAGCGCATCGGGATTGACCGATAACCCGTACTGTTCGGCAATCTCAAGAATACGCTTCCGGGCGGTGCGGCGGTCAAGGAATAACCCGCGTACCGACTCGTTGCCGAGCATAATATTTTCTGTCACCGAAAGCACCGGCACCAGTTGAAAATGCTGATGCACCATCCCGATCCCCAATTTGATCGCATCGTTGGGATCATGAATGGTTACGGGTTTGCCGTTAACAAGAATTTCGCCCTCATCCGGCTGGTACAAGCCGTAGATCAGGTTCATGAGCGTGCTTTTGCCCGCTCCGTTTTCGCCCAAAAGCCCGAGCACTTCGCCTTTTTGCAGTTTCAGATCAATATGATCGTTGGCGAGTACGCCGGGGAAACGTTTCGTTAAACCGCGTACTTCCAGCACAATCGGGCGTTCCGGGGGGGATCCGCCATTCGTCATTGTCCGCCCTCTTTTCCCTTAACATAATGGGTCAAGTATAGGTGAGGCGGGGTTCAAACGCCAAAAGTGTTAACAATTGTGGAGCGTCTAAAAACATGTGCGCGCGATCTAATCCAACCCGGCAGGATCTCGCCTCCTGCCGGGATTTTCAATCGAAACTGCGGCGGTTTTCGCTTAAGTCATACTTCCTGTGTTACGCCATCCCGATACGGGCGGAACGTATTGATCCAATCTTGATCGTGCATCGCGATAAACTTTTCCGCCTGTTCAACCAGTTCCCGATTGCCGACAAACAGCGGCGTGCATTGGTGAAGCTGATGCGGCTGCACATCCAATACATTCCCGATCCCATCGGATGCATAACCGCCCGCTTGCTCCGCGATAAATCCCATCGCTTGTGCTTCGAACAGAAGCCGCAGTTTGCCATACGGGTGACGCGCTTTCTTCATATCGCCGGGATAGAAAAACACACCGCCCTGTAATAGATTGCGATGAAAATCTGAGATCAACGAGCCAATATAACGCTGACTGAGCGGTTTTCCGCCTTCCCCATCGATTCCCTGTAACCAGCGTGTGAAGCGGCGGACGCCGTGCGTCCAGAATTTTTCGTTGCCTTGATTTGCGCTGTAAAACACGGGCGGACTCGGAATACGAATATCCGGGTGACTGAGCAGGAATTCACCAATCGTCGGGTCGAGCGTGAACCCGTGTACACCCTGCCCGGTCGAGTAGACCATCATCGTACTGCTGCCGTAAATCATGTATCCCGCCGCTGCCAGCGTGCGTCCGCTTTGCAGCACATCTTCCAGCGTGCCTTTTTCCCCGGTCGAAACCTTCCGATGAATCGCAAAAATCGTCCCGACGCTCACATTGACATCAATATTGCTCGAGCCATCGAGCGGATCATACAGCAGCGCATATTTCCCCGCGCCGAAATGCGGCGGGATCGTCAGAATTTCTTCGTGTTCTTCGCTTGCCATCGCACACAACCGCTGTGTGTGATCGTTCAGCTTAAAAATCAGCGAATCGGCATAAACATCCAATTTTTGCTGCGTTTCGCCGTAGGTGTTTTCTGTTCCCGCCGCTCCCAACAGCGTACCTAACCCGGCGCGTCGCGTTTCACGGGAGATCATTTTTCCCGCCAGCGCTAAATCATAAAGAATACGGGTGAGTTCGCCAGTCGCGTTCGGGTAATGCGACTGCTGCTCCAGAAGAAAACGCTCAATCGTGTAAATCTTGGAAGTCTGCATAAACAAAGGTACTCCTCGCACTACTTGCTTTTAATGTTCACCCTATCATCAGCACGGTGCAATCCCCTTGTGCAATTGATCCGAGAATCAACAGAGGGGTAAGATACCCCTCTGCAAAAATCTGATTGCTCTGCCGATGCGCTTATGGCAGTTCAACCGCGCCGGGATCGCACCCGCTGGTCGGGCGCGTATTGCCGGGTTGATCAATCATCACCACCGAACCCCCAACCGCTAAACAATCCGATGTTCCCAAAACCATGCTTGTCGCTGTCAGCGGATACCAACCGGGGAAACCGGTGAACGGGTTGAATGTGAATGTATTGGTGCTTGCTCCGCATGTCACATCGCTGCTCGAATCCGTATAGCTGCTCCCATCATTGATGATGTTGGAGGCGGCACACTGCGGCATAAAATTGCCGAAGAACAGCGTACTGCGATGTGTGAAATAGGTTCCGCCCAGATGTGCACCTTGGTTATCCACCATCGTGACGAAACTCAAGGTCACTGAACCCGCCGCGCCGTTGGTATTGTGGACACCCCCGCTGACGCCATCAACAACCACGTTGCCGCTGATGGTGCTGTTGGTGATCGTGATCACACCGGAGCCGCTATTGTAGATTGCGCCAGCTTGATCTTGGGCGTAGTTGCCGGAAAACGTCGAGCGGTTGATATAAGCTGAGCCGATGTTGTACAGCGCGCCGCCCTCTAACGCGCCGTTGCCGTCAAAGCGCGAAAATTCGAGGATGAGCGATCCCGCATTCTTGATCGCGCCGCCACGCGCGCCGCTCAGCGTATTGGCGTAGAAGTTCACACCGGATAACTGAGTCGTTCCCTCGTTATACAGCACCCCACCGTCGCTGGTCGATTCGCCCGCGCCGCTCACAGTGACGCCGGACACATGCAGCATGCCAGAGGTGGAAACGCTGAAAATGCGCCCGATATTCGCCCCCGACAGCATGAGCGTCGCGTTATACCCTTGAATTTCGATGTCGGTCGAAATCACCGGAAGCACGCTCGGTCCATAAAGCGTAGAGACTGCCGACGAAAACACATACGAACCCGTCCCGATCAAGTTGATCGTCTGTTTGCCGGGGCAAAGTGCTTCATCGTTCGCATGGATGATCGCTTGTATCAACGCTGTGCCATCTAAAACGGGATCAGGGATCGCGCAGACAAGCGGGAGATCGGTCGGCGTCGATGTGAAAACCTCTGTCGGTGTCGCGGTTTCGGTTGGTGTTGCGGTCGCCGTGCTGGTACTTGTTCCTGTGCTGGTACTGGTCGCCGTACTGGTATTTGTCCCCGTGCTGGTGCTGGTCGGCGTCGCTGTCGCGGTATACGTCTTTGTGATCGTCGGGGTATCGCTTGGTGTAAATGTGTCGGTAGGCGGCGCGGGAGTATTTGTATCAAAAACGGGTACGAGTGTCGCCGTTGCGGTCGCGCTTGGGATCGACGTATTCGTCGCCAATACGCTGATACCGGGCAGCGGTACCCGCGTGTCTGTGGCGGTTGCTGTCGCCGTTTCGGTAGCGATCACGCCTTCTGGCAGGGTGATCGGATAATTCAGCGTGTAATCGTCAAGCACTGCATACTGGGCAAGCTCATCCTCGGTGAGCGGCTCAGGGAGCGTCCACCCGCATTCGGGAATGATGGTGTAATGCTCGCCTTCCAGCGGAGTCAAACACGTAAATGATGTATGTCCGGCGGGGATCACCTGCTCATTCGGCGTATCAGGGTTGACCACCGCTTCGCCGTCGATGACGATCACCCGCAGCAGAGAAGCCGCTTCTTCTCCACCTTCCAGCATGTCGAGCAAAGCAGGATCGATCGGCACGACTTCAAGCAGGATCGTCGAACCGATCCGAATATCCGCGCCGTTCGCCTGAATTTGTACCTGTAACGCTTCCGGTCCTTGTACAAGGAGCGTATTCGGCGCTTCTGTGCATTCGATACGTCCCACACTGGTACGCAGATAAAACGCCTGCATCGGTGTGAACTGTGTTGTTGGATCGATCTGCGGAAGCATACCGAGATCGGGCGAGCCGCTCAATTGATCATAATGCACCCATCCAACCAGCGGCGCATCAGGATCAGCCACACGTACCCATACCCTATCGGTCGATACCGCATCGGCGAGTAAATCAGCCGTATTGGTCAGCGTCCCGATAATTTCGGATTGATCCGAGGGGAAGAAATGCAGTTCGAGCGGCTCGGCGGCGCTCACCATAAGTGCGGCAGTCGATTCCGGCAGCAGTTGATCCGGCGAAACAGCGCTTTCAATCGACGCATCACCCATCAACATGAACACCGTATTTTGACCGGGCAGCGTGCCGGGCATGTTCGCTTGCAAACTGAGCACGCTGATCCCCCACTCCTCAAGCATGCGGTTGAGGGGCAGTGTGCGGATTGACGTAAGGAGGGTCAGCGGCGCTCGATCAGCGGTTTGGCTGAAAAAATCCGCCGCTTGGGTAGTGCTAAAAGAGGCGATTAAGCGGCGGTTGCCATAACATGCACTGTTGCGATCCAGCGGGTTACACGCGGTATCCACCGCATCAAGCGCCTGTTGAACAAATGCAGGGCAGTCAATCCCCGGCTGTTGAAAACGTTGTGCAGCGGCAGCGCCGGTGATGACGATGAGCGCGACTGCAAGGGCTGTTACGAAGAAGGCGCGTTGGTTGAGTCGCAAATTGGTCACTCCTGAAGTTGTTCAGATGAACCAGAGGTGGACGACCACCCATAACTTATTATAGTGCAAAAGAATAGCGAATAAAGATGGGGCGCGAAACGGTTTACCCGTTTTTGTGCCTAGTTGTTTGACAGCAGATGTTGAATCTCACGCGCAAATGGGAAGGATGCCATCGCACCCGGTTTGAGCACGCTGAGAGTCGCAATCGCCACAGCACGCCGAATCGAGTCGCGTAGATCGAATCCCGCCGCCGCGAAGAACGCCAGCGATCCCGCGAACGCATCGCCCGCGCCGACGGTATCAACCGCCTCGACCTTTTCCGCCGGAAGATGCGCCGTTTCGCCCGCTTCGTCGATCAAGAGCGCGCCCCTGCTGCCGAGCGTGATCACGACATTTTTCACGCCGCGCTGCTGGAGCGCCTTCCCGACCGTGACCGCATCCTCAATCGAATGGATCGGCGGCATTCCGGCGATCTGCGCCGCTTCGTGTTCGTTCGGCAGGATCACATCACACAGAGGGAGAAGTTCGGGCGGGAATGCGACTGCCGGAGCCGGATTGAAGATCGTCACTGCCGGTACTGATTTCGCCCGCGCCATGCGAAATGCCTCCAGCGTGGCGCTCGTCGGAATTTCGAGCTGGCACATCACCGCGCCCGCCGCTTCGATGGCGAGATGAGCGGCGCGCACCGCTTCCGGCGTGACAGCGGCATTTGCTCCCGGCGTGACAACAATCGTATTCTGTCCGGTCGATTCTGCCACGCTGATCAGCGCAACACCTGTTGGGCGATCTGTCGTCAAGCAGTAGGTCGTATCCACGCCTTCGCGGGCAAAATTGGCGAGTACATCACTGCCAAAGCTGTCCGCGCCGATTTTGCCAACCATAAACACATGCGCGCCGAGACGCGCCGCCATCACCGCCTGATTTGCGCCTTTGCCGCCAAACGTCGTGACAAGATCGCTGCCGAGCAGCGTTTCACCGGGGGCGGGAATACGCGGGACACGCGCAACCAGATCGACATTGATGCTGCCGACGACGGCTATTGTGGGCGGGTTCATAAAAGCTCCATTGAAAAGAATTGACCGCAAATTCGAATAAAAGCGGACATTAACGCAAAGGTGCGAAGTCGCCAAACCGCTTTCTTCCTTTGCGTCTCTGCATTGATGCTTTATGCTCTTGCGCTCACATTCAAATTTCTAGAGGTTAGCTATGAGTTCTGAGCTCCTCGGCGCGGTCTACGGACTGCTCTCCGCTGTCTGTTATGGATCGGGTGACTTCACCGGCGGATTCAACAGCAAAAACAACAGCCTATACGCGGTTGTGATCCTCTCGCAGTTCACCGGGTTGATACTTTACCTGTCGATCGGGCTGATCAGCGGCGAAGTGATGCCGCCCGCCGAAGACCTTGTGTATGCCGCGATTGGCGGCACGATTGGCTTGATCGGGCTGCTGGCGTTGTACCGCTCGCTTTCACTTGGGCATATGGGCGTTACCGCGCCGATCGCCGGGGTGATCACCTCCGCGCTTCCGGTAATTTTCACGGCGATCAGTCAAGGACTGCCGGACATGCTGACCCTGATCGGTTTCGCGGTCGGCTTGGTCGCGGTGTGGTTGGTCGCACAGTCACCAACCAGCGGACACATCGACCGCCGCGCGATTCTTCTCCCGATCATCGCGGGGACGGCTTTCGGGACGGCGTTTCTGTTCTTCGTGCGCGGCAGCGAAAACGCGACGTTTTTTCCGCTGGCGGCAGCACGTACCACCACTGTGATTCTGATCGGTTTGTTCGTGTTAATCACACGCACGCCGCTTAAAATCGATTCGAAGCGCTCCGTTTTGTTCATCGTGCTGGGTGGAATGCTTGATTCGGGCGGGAATGCCTTCTTTGTGACAGCGGCGCATCTCGGACGCCCTGACGTTGCCGCCGTGCTGTCGTCCATGTACCCCGCCGCGACGATCACGCTTGCCGCGCTGATACTCAAAGAGCGTATCCGCCGCGTTCAGTGGATCGGGATCGCCGCCGCGCTGATCGCTATTCTGCTCATCGTCGCCTAGATTAACATGCGACGCGATACATTAATCTTCTGTATGAGTGTCTTTAAGTCTTGTCTTGCCTACTTGATCATGCATTTCTTAATGATATGATGATTAAACGAGTCCGAAACGAGACTGTAACGAAAGTACTGTGAAATGTCTGACCGACCCTTAGTTCTCTTTACCAACGACGACGGAATCGCCAGCCCCGGTTTGTGGGCAGCAGTCGAAGCGTTCAGCGACTTGGCGGATCTCCTCGTTGTCGCCCCGCGTGAGCAGCAAAGCGGGACGGGACGCAGTTTGCCCGTTACCAGCGAGGGGCGCATTTATGAACGCGAGATGGTCATCAAGGGCGAAACACACCTTGTCTATGCTGTTGATGGCACACCTGCCCAAGCGGTTCAACACGCGGTGTTTGAACTGGCAGATCGCAAACCGTCTCTGTGTGTGAGCGGAATCAACTACGGCGATAATCTAGGAAACGGTGTCACGATCAGCGGGACGGTTGGCGCGGCGCTCGAAGCGTCGAGCTTAGGCATCCCCGCGCTTGCGGTAAGCCAGCAAACCCCGACCGATCTGCACCTAACCTACTCCAATGATGTCGATTTTACGGCAGCGGCGCACTTCACCCGCATGTTTGGCGAATGGGTGATGTTCAACCGTCGTCCGGATGATGTCGATGTGCTGAAAATAGATGTCCCCCGCGATGCGACGTTCGAAACCGAGTGGAAAATCACCCGTGTAAGCCGCCGCCGCGTGTACTGGCCCACCCGTCCTGAACGTGTCGCCCTCAACGAGATTGGGCGCATGGGGTATCGCTTGGATACAGACCCCTCGGTGGCAGAGCCGGACAGCGATGTATTCTGTCTGCTTCAGGAAGGCAAAGTCAGTGTGACGCCGCTCAGTCTGGATCTCAGTTCGCGCACGGATACCCACCGTCTCGCGCAGATCATCAGCGGCGCGGCACATTATCCCAACAACGGCGCAGCACCGCATGTCAACGGCGATGACAAAGTTGAAAAACTGGCACGACAAACACGCCGCAAGAAATCCGTCGCCAGCGCCCCCGGTGAATAACATGATGGCATAAACGTGAAGGCGCAAAGCAGTTCTCAGCGCCTTTGCGCCTTCGCGTCTTTGCGTTAAAGTTCTTCGCATTGTCCCATGTGCGATGAAGTCTTTCTCATGCCAGCATTTATCCCCGGTCTTGAACTCTCTCGTTTATTCTTCATCGAAGCCGTCAAGCCGATCCTTGATGCGCGCTTTCCCGCGCTCCGGTACGATGCCGCGCTGATCGGCGCTGGTTCAGAAGTCCTGGGGTTCGATACCGAGCGTTCAACCGATCATCATTGGGGATGCCGGGTATTCCTGTTCTTTTCCGATGCCGATCACGCACCGCTGATCGATACCGCACTCCGCCAGAATTTGCCGTTTCGTTTCCGCGATTATCCCACCAGCATGAAAGTCGCCCCCGGTGAGCCGCATGTCCGCCTATTTGATCCTGATAAAACCGAAGGCGAAGTCGATCACCTGATCACGATCACGACGATCCGCGATTTCATGCGCGGCGCGCTCGCATGGGACATCAACACGCCGCTTGAACCTATCGATTGGCT
Organism: uncultured Chloroflexota bacterium; assembly: GCA_937927665.1. Lineage (GTDB taxonomy): Bacteria > Chloroflexota > Anaerolineae > Aggregatilineales > Phototrophicaceae > Flexifilum. Next base: position 5,183 of record CALBRY010000391.1, on the reverse strand, counting down.
GACATTTCCGCAGCAGCGTTTACGAGCGCTGACGGCGGGCGGTGTTTGGCACAGCGGCTTAGGCGAACTTGAGCCGATTCGGTCGCGGTTGGCATACTTTCCGCATGACGTGTGGTTGTACTTATTGGCGGCAGGATGGGCGCGCATCGGTCAAGAAGAACCGTTCGTCGGGCGCTGTGGCGATGTGGGCGATGATCTCGGCTCACAGGTGATCGCCGCACGGCTGGCGCGTGATGTGATGATGCTGTGTTTCTTGATGGAGCGTGTTTACGCTCCGTATCCGAAATGGTTCGGCACAGCGTTTGCTCGGCTGCGCGCCGCCCAATCGCTGACTCCGATTCTGAGTACGGTCATCAAAGCCGCCGATTGGCACGAACGCGAAGCGGCACTTGCTCAGGCGTATCATATCCTCGCGGAAATGCACAACGCGCTGAAACTGACCGATCCTATGCAGACGCATGTCTCATCATTTCATGGTCGCCCCTATCAGGTGATTCACGGGGAGCAGTTCGCGGACGCGCTGATCGCATGCATCACCGATCCTGAAGTCCAACGGATCGCCGCACGAACGCGGATGGGCAGCATCGATCAATTGAGCGACAGCACCGATTTCCGGGATAATCTCTCTAACCGTGAGGCGATCAGGGCGCTGTATGCATAAGAGCGAAAGAACTTCAACGCAAAGGCACAAAGGCGCAATGGCGCAAAGACTCCGGCAGTATCTTTGCGTTCACTTGTTTTTCTTTTCTCTCCTTGTCTTTATCCCAGCGGCGGACGCTCAAGAGGATGTGCGCGGCGTCTTAGTGTTCGGCGTCACCGCAAGCGGCACAATCAGCGACGACGCGCCGCGCGCCGCGTATGAATTTGACGGCGGACGCGGCGAAGTCATCACCGTCACGCTGAATATCACCGACGGCGATCTTGATCCCATTCTCACCGTGATCGATGACGCGGGAAATGCCCTTGCTGTCCGCGATGACGGCGGCGCAGGGCGTGATCTGCGGCTGGAGTACGTGCGACTGCCGCGCAGCGCTCGTTATTATGTTGTCGTTGGACGATTCGGCTACGGCTTGGGCACAACCGGCGGCAGTTACGATCTGCGAATCAGCCGTGAAGGGGTATCGTTCGCCAGCGGCAGCGCACTCCGCTATGGCGATACGGTCTACAACGCGATCACCGATATGACGCCGCAGGTATATTACAGTTTTCGTGCCACACGCGGGGACGCGATCTCGATTCGAATGCAGCGTGTGAGCGGCGATCTCGATGCGTTTCTTCAAGTGGTCAACAGTCAAGGGATCGTCATCGCGGAAAACGACGACGTAATCGGTGCGGGATCACTCGACGCGCAGATCGTCGCGCTGTCGATTGAGGATGACGGCATGTATGCGATTGTCGCGTCACGTTTCGGGCAAGCCGCCGGACGATCGCGCGGATCATTTGTGTTGACGCTCGAAACAGCGGCGCAGAGCGGACTCGGCACAACCGCGCAGTTTGCAATTCCGCTCACGTTGGATGCCCCCATTGAAGGTGAACTCACCAACGATCGCCCCGCCGTATTCTTTGAGTTTGAAGGGCGGCGCGATGAGATCGTCAGCATCACGATGAGCCGTTCCGGGGGCAATCTCGATACGTTTGTTGTGCTGACAGATACCAACATCAACGAGCTTGCTTCGGATGACGACGGCGGCGGCGGTCAAAACAGCGCCATCCGCGATTTTGTCCTGCCGCGTGATGGGCGCTATATCGTGATCGCAACCCGCTATCAGCGTGCCGAAGGCGTCACCGAAGGGCGCTTTACCCTGAGTGTGAGCAGTGCCGGGAGCATCTTCGAATCGATCGCGGCGGGGGCGCTTCGCTTGAGCTACGGCAGCACCATCACCGGACGAATCGACGACGACTCGCCCGAAATTCTATACGCCTTCTATGGGCGCGAAGGGGATGCGATCACCGTCAGCATGAGCCGTGCCGATGGCGATCTTGATCCCTTACTCGCGCTGCTAAACGCCGATCAAGCCCTGCTCATCAGCGATGACGATAGCGGCAACGGACAGGATGCGCGCATCGAACGTTATACACTGCCCGCGACCGGGTTATATTACATTCGCGCCAGCCGTTTTAGCGGCGAAGAGTCGCTCACCACACGCGGAAATTTCATCCTTGTGTTGGCGCGTTTGACCAGTTGACATGATGACGGTTGTCACCCTCATCTCCGCGCATTCTACATGAAAAGAATTCCCGATATGCGTTTATTGTCCCCTTGATGGGCGCTGTGTTACACTTGCAATCACCGCAGCCCACATGGGAAAACAACCACATCATGCGTATTGTTCGCACCACCTCACGACCGTCGTTTCGTCGCTATCGTCGTCGTTCCGGCTGCTTATCGTTTGTAATCGTGTTAGGCGTTGTTCTAGGCGTCGGACTAATCTCGTCGAATCGGATTATCCGTTGGTTTGATGCGTCTCATGAAGGCGCAGCGCGCGAGAATAACGAAGAAATACGGCGGCAGGCGGCGCGGGCGTTTGGATCGGGCGATCTGGAGCGCGCAGTCGAGTTAGGGCGGGCGGCGCTGGCATCCAATCCGCTTGATGTGGGCATGTTGGGAGTGGTGGTGCGGGCGTTGATTTACCAGAGCTACAGCGAGATCGACCGCGCAATTGACCGTGACAGCGCGCTTGAGCTGGTTTCGTCGGCGATACGGGGCGATCCGCTCAATCGAGACATCGGCGCGGTGTATGCGTTCGCACTGGCGGCGGCGGGGAATCCGGTGGAAGCATCAGAAGTCGCGGATCGAATCCTTGATGCTGATCCCGAAAATGCGCTGGCACGGATCGCGCAGGGGTTGGCGCATGGCGGCGTTGGCAGTTACTCGATTGCCCGCCGTGAAAGCGAACTCGCCGTACAAAGCGCGCACACATACGCGGGTGGCACATTTCAAATTGATGCCCTACGCGCATTAGCGATCGCGCAAAGCGATCTGGGCGATTACACCGGCGCGATCGCAACCGTGGAGCAGGCGATCGGGCTGAACGGGCAGATCGTTTCGTTCTATTTTGAGCGCGCCTTATATGCGCTCCAAATTGGTGACGCCGATGCTGCGACGGTTGCCTATTATCAAGTGCTGGCGCTTCAACCGGAAAACGTGAAAGCGCGGCTTCGTTTGTGTGAACTTTCGAGTCTGCTGCGTGAATCCGAACAGGCGATCATGTACTGCACGCAGGTTGTCGAACGCGCCGCCGCATATGCCGAAGGTTGGTATCGTTTGGGGCGCGAATATTTCTTGATCGGCAGCTTTGAACAGGCGCGGGATACACTGCACCGATGCTCATCGCTTCAGGTGATGCAAGACGTACCGATCAGCGAACGACGCTTTGAATGCTGGTATCTACAGGGGCAAGCCGCCGAAATTTTAGGGGATTGCGACAGTCTTGTCGCCACCTACCGCGAATATCAAGCGATGGCGGCGGAGTCTGAACTCAACGGGGTTTGGATTTACCCGCCGGAAGGACCCCCGATGTGCAGCGGGCGCTAAGAAACGTGCAACTTGTCCGCAACGTTTTTCGTAAATATTCATGACTTGTGAGCAAATGCAGCTTGCGAAAGGCACACATCATGGAAAAGACGAAAGTTGACGCACCTCATTCCACTACGCGCCCCCCTTCCATCTGGGCGTTCATTCTCATCGCGGTCGGCGTGATCTGGCTGCTCGGTCAAGCGGGAATTCTCACAGCATCGAATTTTGCAGTCCTCGGCAAATTGTGGCCCCTTATTCTGGTCGCGTTCGGCGTTGACCTGCTGTTTGGACGGCAGCGCGGACTCTCCATGTTGATCGGGCTGTTCACGGTCGGATTGCTGATCGTCCTCATGTTCATCGGTCCTTCGATCGGGCTGGCATCAAACGCCGAACTCGTAACCGAAACTTTCAGCGAACCGATTGGTGACGCCACGAGCGCCGAAATCTATCTCAACGGTTCCGTCGGTGAACTCACCGTCAGCGCCCTCTCCGATTCGAATGATCTGATCACGGTCGATACTGCCCACTATGGCACGGTTAGTTTTGATGTAAGCGGCGAATCTCGGAAAGCCGCCACGCTCGGTTATGACTGGTCATCCACGATCAACTTTAATTTCTTCGGTTGGTTCGGCTCGACCCAAAATCAGGAAGCGTTTACCCGCGTCAGCTTGACGCCGAATATACCGCTTGATCTTCAGTTCAGCGGCAGTGTCGGCGGCAGCAATCTTGACCTCTCGGAATTGACCATCGCCGAATTGAACCTCAGCGGCAGCGTGGGTGAAGTCAATGTTACGCTTCCCGCGTCCGGCGATCGCTATCAGGCGTCGATCAACGGCGGTGTTGGGCGTACCGAGATCAACGCGAGCAGCGCTTCACCGTTTGATATGCGCGTATCCGGCGGCGTTGGCGAACTGGAGATCGATCTGCCCGATGATGCGCCTGTGCGCGTGGAATTTAACGGCGGGTTAGGCGACTTGAGCGCTCCCGGTTGGCTGGAACGTACCAGCGGCGACGATGACCACGGCGTGTGGGAATCGGATTCCTACGCCGAAGCGGACGAGAGTGCCCGCTACGATCTGGACATCAACGGCGGCGTTGGGGGTGTCAACCTGCGTTAAGTGCCGTGATGAGTATTCCAGACTTTGAACAATTGCAGGGTTCAATCGAATAACCAAATAGCCTACATGCAAAGGGAGCAGGCAAATCACATGGACGATAAACAGAAGAACTACAAGACCGAGTGGTCTTTCTCGTTCGAGAAACTGGGCGGCGATATCCGCGATTTCTTCAAAGACATCGGTGCGAACACCGAAGAAGAAATCAAGAGCGGCCATTTTGAAGCGCCGGTTGCCGGAGCAACGGCGGCGAATGTGCGGATCGATTTGAGCGTTGGCGAAGCGGACATCAGAGCGCTGGCAGACACGGCAGCGGATCAGGTGATTTCGGCGGACGTGGTCTACGTCGGTGAAATTCGCTTCAGCGCGGAAAATGTCGAAGGAACTCGCGTGGTCGCACTCAGTCAGGCGGCTGGCGCGAAACAATGGTTCCGGGGCGCGCTCGGCTGGATCGCCAGCAAGAAAAATCTACGCTGGAACGTGGGTTTGACACCCATCATCCCGATCGATCTCGATGTGCGCGGCGGCGTCGGTGAATCCACGCTCGATCT
>CALBRY010000390.1 GCA_937927665.1 uncultured Chloroflexota bacterium | reverse complement strand
TCGATTGGAACCCAACCAAGGACAAGCCCGGTCACCAGCTTAGAATCGTACCACCATACGCGGGTCGCCACGAGATAATTATCCCACGGCGTGGTGTATGCGACCGCGACCGCCGCCATTCCCGCAAGCGTGATCTCTGGCGGAACACCGCGAAAGGCTTCGGGCATGGTTTTGCCCCGCTTGCGATCCCGCCACGCGACGGCGGACAGGATCAGCAGGGGAACGACGACGAAACGCGCGAGAAATCCGAAATACTTCATAGACACCCTTCAGACAAACAAGTGCAAAGGCATTGAACCGCAGAGAGAAAAGCGCTAACGCAAAGGCGCTAAGACGCAAAGATGAGTCCGCGTTTCTTGGCGGCTTCGCGTCCTTGCGTCTTTGCGTTATGTCTTTCTTCGTTCTAAATCGTGCAGGAGCGCGGCGGCGGCGTTGCGTCCGGCAGCGCCCATGATTCCGCCGCCGGGATGCGTACTTGCGCCTGTGAGATACAAGCCTTTCACCGGAGCGCGGTAGTTCCCCATCGTGAGCGCGGGACGCAGCATAAACATTTGATCGATGCTCATTTCAAGGTGCATGACGTTTCCGCGATGCAGCCCAAGTTCACGCTCGATATACAACGGCGTTTCGACTAGCTTACCGATCACTTTATCCTCGGTCATGTTGGGCGCGTACTGGCGCAGTGTCGCCAGATTGTGCGATGCAACCCGCTCACCGATGTCATCCCATGATTCGCCGGATGTGAGTTGATAGGGCGCGTACTGCATCCACAGGAACATGACATGTTTTCCCGCCGGGGCGAGTGTCTTATCGACGGATGTCCATGTCATGCTGATCAAAGCGGGATGTTCGGACGGTTTGCCGAGGAGAAAATCGGCGTAGGCGTGTTCGAGATATTCCATGCTGGGGCAGATGAACTGCAAGGCGACATGATGTTCGCCCTGTGTTTCGCCTTCGGCAAGCGGTTTGGCGGTGTAATTCGGGAGTTCCTCGACGGCGTAGCGGACAACCATGCCGAACCCGTTTCCGATGCGCGACCGCTCGATCAATTGGCGGGCGGTGGGCGGTGCGGAATCGCCTAACAATTTCAGCGTGGTGTGGATATGAGCGCCGCTCACGACAGCACGGCGGGCGGTATAACGTTCGCCGCTTTCTGTTTCCGCGCCGATCGCCTTCCCGTTTTCGACGATGATCCGCTGAACGGGTGAATCGAGGACGATTTGCCCGCCGTGCGCGGTGATCATCTTCGCCAGCGCTTGCGTGAGCATTCCCGATCCGCCTTGCGGACGGCGCACGCCGCTGATGTGATACATCGGATGCCAGAGCGCGAACGGCGCGCCGAACGGCTCACCGGGGGGGGGACCCGACTGCGCCGCCATCCATGCGATCAGTGCGGGAACTTGCGGCGAAACAAAACTTTCGCGCAGCACTTGACCGTAAGACCGGATGACGCTGTTGATCTGGGTGGCTTTCGATGGATCGATGCCGCCGTTAAAGACGATATATTTCGCCAGATTGAGCGGCGTCGGTGCGTGATTAAATGCCTCGACCATGCCTTCTGCCATTGGCAGCCATTCGCGGATGAATCGGCGGTAATTTTCGGCGTCTTGCGGCGAAAATGTGGCGATGCTCTCACACGTTTGCTCGACGCTCTTGTAGATCGTGAAGTGTGATCCATCCGGGAAGGGTGCGAAGAACAGCGGATCGTAATCGAGATATGTCAAACCGTAGTCTGTCAGGCTGAGATCGCGCACGATCGGCGTGTGATTGATCAAAATATGCGCCGAACCGCCCAGATCGAACTGAAAGCCGGGGACGATTTCTTCGGTAACAACTGCGCCGCCCGCTTTGTGACGGCGCTCCAGAACGAGGACTTTGTATCCCGCTTTCGCAAGATAACCCGCGCACACCAGTGCGTTATGACCCGCTCCAATGATGAGAATGTCGCAGTCGGACATGGGGGGAACCTGTTCGGTGTGGAGAAAACCGCTTTAAGACTAGCGGCTCATGCTGAGAATGGGATGAATACCGAGGGAACGATTCGCGTGAGGGTGCGTTATACTCATCCTGAACATACGATACGAAAGGATGACTTTCATGTTCCTTCGCATTCTCGTCGTCCTCCTAACTGCTTTGCTGGGCGCGTTTGCCGCGCTGATCGCTGTGTTCCATATGGTGGGGCTTCAGCCTGCTGCGTTGATTGCCACTGTCGTGATCGCGGTGCTGGTGTGGGCATTTCTCGTCACACGCCGGAAACGCGCACTCACCCTCGTTCTGGTTTTGATCCCCGTCTTGATTATCGCGCTGTTTATCGGCAGTACGCTTCGCACGATGTACACGTTGGGTCAGCTTGCGCTTCCGGTCGATGACCGGGTGGCAAATTATGATCGACTGTGGGAGGCGATGCGCGACACCTACCCATATTTTGACATCAAACCCGTTGATTGGCAGGCGGTGCGCGAACCGTACCGCGAACGGGTCGCCGCTGCCGCAAACGAAGAAGAATACTTCGTGGCGATCGCGGAACTGCTCGGCACACTTCAGGATTCGCACACATCACTTTCATATCCTTATACGATTGTGACGTTCCAGTTCGCACGGTTGATGGTGATTGACGGTCAGTATGTGATTCGCTCGGTGTACGGCACGGATGCGATCGCGGTGGGCGAGATTGTGACCGCGATCAACGGCGAACCGGTCGAGGCGCGCATCGCTGCACTTCCGGCGGATTACCGGATCGGCTCGACGGCGGCGAACGCCGAAGCACTTTCGGCAGCGGCGGCGATGGTGCTGTTTGGTGATGAAACGTCAATGGATGTCACGGTGATCGGCGTTGATGGCACAGAGCGGACAATTACGCTGACGCTGCCAGAAGAAGAAACCGGATCGAACGACGCGAACGCGCCGGAGATCACAGGGACGGTGCAGGAGTCCGGCTATGGGCTGATCCGCATTCCGAGCTTTGGGGGATCACGCGCTGAACTGGTCGCAGAATTTGATGCGGCGCTGGTGGCGCTCGGTGACGTGCCGGGGATCATCCTTGATGTACGCAGCAACGGCGGCGGCAACAGTTTAACCGCGTCCGAGATGGCGGGGCGCTTCATGAACCAGACGTTCGCGTATGCTCAAGAGTTTTATCGTCAGCGCATGCCGGATCGGTTCTGGCTGAGCGATGTCACAAGGGTTGTCTCTCCCCGCGCGCCGTATGACGATCGTCCGCTGGTGATCCTGACAGATGCGCGAGTCGT
>CALBRY010000389.1 GCA_937927665.1 uncultured Chloroflexota bacterium | reverse complement strand
TTCGATTGCAGAGGCGAAGTATTACATTTTGCATTATAGCCTCAAACATCCGAATCGACCGTTCCGCTTCCCTACGCCCCGGCTACGGCGTTTTGGCGATGAACCCACGAGCAAAAAAGAACGCACCTTATGGGGTCGCCGTAAAACCCGCGATGACTTTTTCGTACACCTCAAGCGTGGTGCGGGCGGTTTTGCGCCAGTGATAACGGGTCGCTTGTCCGAGTCCGCGTGAGATTTGCGTATCGCGGAGCGTTTGCTGACCGAGCAGCGCCAGCATCGCCCCCGCCATTTGCCGCGAATCGCCTAAGCGGGTGAGAAATGCCGCATCCCCGACAATCTCATTGATCCCCGGCGCTTCTTGCGCGATCACAGGCGTGCCGCATGCCATCGCTTCGATCACCGGCAGCCCGAAACCTTCATACACGCTCGGAAAGACGAAAATCCGCGCAAGGCGATAAAACGCGGGTTTTTCTGCTTCTGGCAAGCCGAAAACCCAGCGAATCTGATCCTCGATTCCTAATTCTTTCGCGTAGGCGCGCACATTCGGGAACAGCGGATCATTCCAATCCGGTTCACGTCCGCCGACGATCACGAGCGGGTATTCGCCGCCCTCCGCCTTCGTGACAACCGCGAACGCATCGAGCAGAGTCATCACCGATTTACGCGTATCAAACCCGCCGAGATACAAAACAAATTGATCCGGCAGATCATATTTCGCTTTCACAGCGGCATCGTTTTCCGCGCCGATCTGCGGGTGAAAATGTTCATCCGCCGCGAGATACGTCACGGTGATCTGATCGGCGCTGACGCCTAGCAGTTTGACAATATCCGCCTTCGAAGCTTCGCTGAGTGTGAGGATATGTCCTGATCCGCGCGCCGAAGCGGTGACGAGTGAGGTGTACAACTTCGCTTGCAGCGTTGGCGCGTATTCCGGCATCACCAGCGGGATCACATCCAGCACCGAGGTGATCAACGGGGCAGGCGACGAGAGCGGCGCACCCCAGTAAGGCACATGTGCGATATCCGCCTTGATGCGCGCCGCCGCTTGCGGAAAGGTGCGCTGTTCAAAGATTACCTTACCAAGATTCGACCGCGATCCGCGTGTGGTGACTGCCTCAACATTCGGCGGCAGTCCCGCCGGATCAGCATCGGGTGGCAGTACAAGCGTCATCTTCAGTTCCGGGGCGATCTTGCGCAGGGCGGTCACCAGATGGCGAATATACTGACCGCTTCCCGTAAACGGTTGATCCCAGAACCACGCATTGAAGGCGATATGCATTAGCTGTCCTCGGCTGGCGGCGCGAGTAAACACGTCGGACACAAGCCGTAAAATTCGAGTAAATGCCCGTTTAGCTTAACGTGCAAGCGGTCTTCCAAGATCTGTTTGAGCGGGGCAAGCGTGCAATCCTCAAACTCGATCACCCTGCTGCACTGGGTACAAATGATGTGGTGATGATGCCCATCGGGGAGGAGGACATACGTCGGCGTTGAACTCGTGCCGATATACGTCGGACGCACCAGCGACAGCCGTGTAAACAGATCAAGCGCGCGAAAGACGCTTGCGCGTCCGATCCCGCTGTCCGCCTCGCCGACGCGTTCGACCAGTTCGGCACTGGTCAAATGACCGCCGCTTTGTTCAATCACGCGCAAAACCGTTAAGCGGGCATGCGTGAGTTTATATCCCTGCTGGCGCAGCCGCTGCGCGCGTGGGCTGATCGCGCTGGACGACATAATTTGAAGCCGATCGATCCGTGTGAGCGAATGCCTTTATTTTATCAGAATGCGGCGGGCAAAGAAGCGCCTCCTGCTGATAGGGGGACACATTTGTACAAGACTGCACACGCGTCCCTTTTAGCGAGTGGGGGAGGGGTGCTTTACGTTACTTCTGCTCGTAGGGCTAGCCGCTCAAGCCTCTACTCCTGCCGATAGAGAGGAGAATCATTCGCGCCTTAGCCGCACTGCTGACGATACGTCTGTTCTATGGCGGAATCGGCGTCGCTGCCCGCTAAATCCAGATACGTGCGGAGCGCATCGGCGGCATCGGTACAGCGACGAGCCGCCGCGTTCGCCAGCACAAGACCGGAATAAGCATTTGCATCGTTGGGGTCGATATCTGCGGCGCGGGCGAAATCGTTATAAGCGGCGCGAAAATCATTCGAAAAGTAGTACGCCCATCCCCGGTTGTTGTAAGCGGTCGAGTCCATCGGGTTAAGCTCAAGCGCTTGATCATAGTTGAGGATGGCACGGTAGAAATTGCCTAAAAAGTAATAGGCAAGCCCACGATTGACATAGGTCCATTGGTGCGCCGGATCGATTGCAATCACCTGATCGAAGTCGGCGATTGCCAGTTCATACGCGCCGATCCCGTAATAAGCATTTCCGCGATTGTAATACGCGATCAGGCTCATCGGGTCGAGCGCGAGCGCTTGATCATAATCGTCAAACGCCAGTTCATATTCGCCTAAATCAGCATAGGCAAGCCCACGATTGTTATAGCCATCGGCAAATAATGGATCGAGCGCGATCACGCGTCCGAAGTTTTCAATCGCCTGCTTGAGATCGCCTAAGGCGTAATAGGTGCTCCCACGAAGGTTATAAGCATTGAGATAGGCAGAATCAAGCATGATCGCCTGATCAAAATCATTCAGCGCCCGCCTATATTCGCCCATCAGATAGTGCAGTCGCCCACGATTGTTAAATGCCTTCGCCAGCGTGGGATCAAGCGCGATCGCTTGATCATAATCCGCCATCGCCTGATCGTAATCGCCCAGTTGTTCATAAACACCCCCGCGATTGTTGTAGGCGCTGGCATAGTCGGGATCGAAGGTGATCGCCTGATCAAAATCGGCGATCGCTTGTGCATATTCGCCCGACTGCACGTAAGCGACGCCGCGATTATCATAAGCAGTGCTGTACGTCGGGTCGAGCGCAATCGCTTGATCATAATCCTCGAATGCTCGCTCATAATCGCCCGCTTCGATATGAATAAGCGCCCGATTGTTGTACGGTGTGGCATCGCCCGGGTCGAGCACAATTGCTTGATCGTAATCCTGCATCGCGGAGTCATAATCGCCTAAGGCGTAATAAGCAGTGCCGCGATTGTTGTACGCGGATGCTAATCTGACGCCCAACGTTACAGCGCGCGTGTAATCATCAATGACGATCTCCGGTGATGCACCGAGCCGATCCTGTGTGTACCCCCGGTAAAAATACAGCGCGCCTAACCCCATTTCTTCTTCACGTTCCAGCGGAGCAAGCGCAATCGCCCGGTCGATCATCTCCAGCGCGGCGGCATAATCATCCGCGAAGTAGGCGAGCTGCGCGACGACAAAATCGAAAATGTATTTCGCGTCACCACCCGGTGAAACGAACAACGACAGTTCATCTAGCGTGCCGATGACCTCGGTTTCGCTTGGCTGTTCTTCTATCCGACTCCAGCGCGGCGTTACGGTGTAACTACTGCTCACGACTGCCGCGCCGACATATCCCCAGATCACGAGCGTGGCGTCGTACCATCCTGCGGCTTCCCGCGCTTCTTCATGACTGCGGATGATAGTCGGAATCCGCTCGGCGCGTCCGTTGACCCCTGTTTCCGCAATCGCGTTATTCAGCACCCGTTCCCATTCGAGATGCGGTTCAAGCAGACTGCCGCTCATCTGCTCGAAATCAGCGATCAACACAAGGATTTCACGGTTTTCGAGGTCTGCTGCATCGAATAACAACGGCGGCGCAGGTGCTTCACCGGGAGGCGCATACGGGTAATCAAATTCGCAGCGCGGGTTTTCGGCAGGGCATACGCTGATCACGCTGGTTGTATTCAACACGGTGAGCGGACGCTGAAGATTGATCCGTGTATCGAACCAGAAAATACCCGCCTCACCCAGTTCTTGAACATGCAAATCCGCCCGCGCCATGCTCAAACATTCTTGCGGAATGGGCGTTTCTGTATCGTGGGCGCGCAAAACAAAACACGCTTGCGTCACGTTCGCCGCCGCTGCACGGAACTGCTCGTAATCGCGGAGCGCTTGCAAAATTTCGAAATCATATTCATTCACATATTCAAAGCGGAGATCGAGCACCGAGACGGGTTCACTCGCCTGTACGATGACAGTGAGCATCTCCGGTTCGCGCAGGAGCGCTAAACGCACCACCGGAGCTTGTGCGGCGGCGGGGATGACAAGAGCGGCAATTACGATAAGCAGAAAGAGGCGGCGCATAAAGGTTCTCGCAGTCTACGGCGCTGCAAACGGATCGATCGTAACGCCTTTAGGAACAGCGATCAACGAATGGCGTAGGATGATCTATGAATGGCTATCGATGTTTTTGCGATCCCTAGATTACAATGAATGGGATGGTCGTTAATATTTCTATGGAATGCACGTGATTAGCGAAACAGTTCTCGGACATCTGAATAACCGTTATCAATTGTTCGAACAACTTGGCGCGGGTTCGATGGGTGTGATTTACCGCGCGTTGGATCGGCTGACAGGCGAAGAAGTTGCCCTCAAGCGGGTGCAGATCAGTTCATCGCACAGCACCGATGAAATGTTGATGGCGCTCGTGCGCGAATTTCGGATGCTCGCTTCGCTGCGTCACCCTCACATTATTGATGTGTTGGATTACGGCTTTGATTCCCAGCGGCAGCCGTTTTATACGATGGGACTGCTGCAAGGCGCGCAAAATGTCGTCGCTTATGCCCGGAACGCGCCGCTTGAAACAAAAATCCGTGTGATCAGCGAGATGCTGCTTGCGCTCACGTATCTGCATCGCCGGGGCGTGCTTCATCGTGATCTGAAACCCGCGAATGTGCTGGTCAGCGGCGCGGGAACAGTGCGCGTGGTCGATTTTGGGCTGGCGGTGATCGCCGAAAATAGCAGCCGCAGTCTTGATGACCTGACCGCCGGAACGATGGCGTATATGGCTCCCGAATTGTTTCGCGGTGAGCGTGTCAGCCCATACGCCGATATTTACGGCGTCGGCGTGATGGCTTACGAAATCTTCGCCGGGCGGCATCCGTTTAACACAAAAAATCTCGGCGTGCTGGTCGCGGATGTGACCACCCGCCAACCTGATCTCTCGCTGATTCCGAACGCATACCGTTCGCTGATCGGGACGATGCTTGCCAAAACCCGCGACGAACGCGCGCGGATGGGCGAAACATTCGATCTCTACCGCGCCCTATTCGAAGCCAGTCAGCAGCCGATACCGAGAGAAGCGGTTGCAATCCGCGAAAGTTATCTCCAATCGGCGCGTTTTGTCGGGCGCGATGCCGAAATGAAACAGCTTTCCGAAGCGTTGAGCGAAGCGGTGCGTTCACGCGGCGCGGCATGGTTGATCGGCGGTGAAAGCGGCGTCGGTAAATCGCGGCTGGTGAGCGAACTCCGCACGCTGGCGCTGGTGAGCGGCGTCACGGTGGCGACCGCGCAAGAAGTCCGCGAACCCGCCAATCCTTATCATGTCTGGGCGCATATCTTGCGGCGGTTGGTGCTTCAGGTGAACCCGGAATCGCTCAACGAAATGGCGGCGGGCATCCTGCACACGATCATCCCTGATCTCGCGGTGCTGATCGGGCGTGACATTCCCACCACACCGCCCCCTTCCGGTGAAGCGGACGCGGCACAAGCACGGCTGCGTGATACCGTGATCGCGCTGCTGCGCGCACAACCCGTCGGAGCATTGATCATTCTGGAAGATTTCCAATGGGCGGCGGCGGAAAGCATCACCTTATTGGAAGGCGTCAGCCGCGCCATCAGCGAACTCCCCGTTTTGATCGTCGTGACCTACCGCGACGATGAGCGCCCGTTGCTGCCGGAAGAACTCCCGCTGATGCGTTCGCTCAAGCTCGGACGCTTAGAAAAGCGGGCAATCGCTGAATTAAGCGCCGCCATTCTCGGCAATCCGGGGCGATCGGCGGCAGTGGTTGAATTCTTACAGCGCGAATCCGAAGGGAATGCGTTTTTCGTCGTCGAAGTGATCCGCGCATTGGGCGAAAACACGCGCGATCTCACCGAAGTGGGGATGCGAACCCTCCCTAAGAGTGTCTTTGCGGGCGGCGTCACTCAGATCGTGAATCAACGGCTTCAACGTATTCCGGCAAGCGGGCGACCGCTCCTGAATCTGGCGGGCGTCGTCGGGCGGCAGATCGATCTGGATCTGCTGGCGCGGGTGACGCCTGACATCGATCTACAGAGCTGGTTGAGCATGTGCGCGGATGCGGGCGTGCTCGATGTGCAAGACGGCGTATGGCGTTTCGCGCATGACAAACTGCGCGAAAGCGTCCTTTCGGCGCTTTCAGTTGAAGAACGGACGGCGATTCACCGCCGCGTTGCTGTGGCGCTGGAAGCGGCATACCGCGAAGCGGGCGAACCGATCGAAGGGGCGGCGCGGTTGGCGCATCATTGGAGCGAATCCGGTGATGTCGAACGGGAGCGCGTCTATATGGCGTTCGCGTGCGAAGCCTCCGCGATCAGTGGGGCGTATAAACAGGCGAAAATCTGCGGCGAACGGGCGATGACGCTGGCGCAGCAGGCACAGCAGGCGCAGATCGAGGACGCGGAAACAGACGAATCGGCGCTGATTGATCCGGCATGGTTAGGGCGGCTGTATGGCGCGCTCGGCACAGCATACGCCGGTTTAGGCGATTATGCCCTCTCGCGCCGCTGTTTCGAGGAACAGCTTACGATTGCGCGTTCGCTGCAAGACAAGAACGGAATCGCGGAAGCGCTCGGCAACTTGTCATCAACGGCGTGGCGTTCGGGAAATTATCAAGAAGCATGGCAGTTCGCCAGCGACAGCGA
>CALBRY010000388.1 GCA_937927665.1 uncultured Chloroflexota bacterium | reverse complement strand
TGTCAAGATCGGTTTCAAACTCCCCAAAAGGATCGGAATAAGAATCCCCAGCACAGACATTCTAAAGTCGGTTAAGTCTCCTTAGGATGAGCAGCGGGATCGGCTGAAGGAGAAGCACGGAGCTTGTCCTTGAGGCGATAACTGCTGCCGCGGATATTGAGGGTGACGGACTGGTGCAGCAAGCGGTCGAGCAATGCCGAGGCGAGCACAGGATCGGCAAAAATGTCACCCCAGTCGGCGTAGGATTTATTGCTGGTGAGGAGGATGCTGCCTTTCTGGTAGCGCCGGGAGACCAATTGAAAAAGGAACTGAGCGGCGCGTTTGTCGAGCGAGAAATAACCCATCTCATCGAGGATGAGGAGGTGGGGACGACAGAGGATCTGCATGCGCTGTGCCAAGCGGTCGGCGCGGGCATCGCGAGCGAGGGTCTCAAGCAGATCGGCAACGGTGGAAAAGTAGACGGAGAAGCCACGCATGAGCGCAGCCATCGCCAGTGCGACGGCGAGATGGGTTTTGCCAACACCGGGCGGACCGAGCAAGAGGAGGTTGTCGGCATTGGCGATGAAGCGCAGCGAAGCCAGGTCACGCACCTGCTGTTCGTTGAGAGACGGTTGAAAAGCAAAATCGAACTGGTCGAGGGTCTTGAAAAAAGGCAGGTGCGCCAACCGCAGCTTGCGCTGGACATCGCGCTCGAAGCGGGCATTGGCTTCGACTTGGGTGAGGTGGTCGAGATAGTTCAGAGGCGACCACTGGTCGGTCGCTGCCTGCGCCGTGAGCGTGTCAAGCTGGGCAGCCATGTGCGGGAGTTGAAGCTGCTGGAGCGCGGTGTGGACACGCGTGAACAGCACATCCGGACGCGGGTCAGTCATGGAGACCCTCCAGGTGGGCATACACGCTTAAGGGACGGGTTTCGACCTGAGGCGCGCTGTCCCACAGCCACGCGGTCTGTTGACGCGCCAGCGCCGGAGACGGACGGGGCGCACTGCGAGGCAGGTCAGCATAATGGGCGGTCACCAGGGTGTGTTGGCAGCGTCCGCTCGCCAGGCGGTGCTCGGCGATGAGGGTTCCCTCGCCACTGTAGAAGCGCAGGTGATGCTGTTCGGTTTCTTTGACCAACACCGTTTGCTGGGCATACGCCGATGGGACGGAATACACGTTGGCGCGGTAATGCACCGTGCAGTCGCGTCCGGCACGCCGGTACGTCACCACATCCGTATCGAACGGCTGCTCAGGCAGGGCATGGAGTGGTTCTTCGCCCATTCGGCTCAGCGGGGTCACGCCGGTCGTCCCATGGATACGGCAGTTAGCGACCGTTGCCAGCCAGTGACGCACCTGACTGTTCACATCCGCCACATCGCGAAACGTCATGCCGACCCAGAAGTTTTGGCGCACGTAGCGAATACTGCGCTCAATTTTCCCTTTCGTCTGCGGACGATACGGTCGGCACGGCTGCGGATTGAAGCCATAGCACAGCGCGAAATCCAGATACCGCGGGTTCCACTGGATCTTCCCGCCTGTTCCCCGACTCAGCACCGCCGTTTTCAGATTGTCATGCAGCAAAACCTCCGGCACACCCCCGAAGTAGGCAAACGCATGCTGGTGGCAGCGCAGCCACGTCATCACATCCATCCGCGTCGTGTATTCTACGTATAACATCCGCGAGTACGCCAGCTGCATGGCGAACGCGTATAACCGCTGCTGCCGTCCTTCCTCGCTGATGTACCCGAAACTCCCCCAATCCACCTGTGCCTGTTCTCCCGGGCGTGTCTCGTAGCGCATCACCGCCCGTTCTTCGCGCGTCGTCCGGTACGGCTGCACGTACAAAATCACCTGGGTCAGCCCACCCGCATATCCCCGCTCTTTCAGCTCACGCAGTAATTTCCGTGTGTTCAGCACCCCGTCTGCAATCCGCTGCTTCAGGTAGCCTTCATACGCTCCTAACTTCGTCGCCTTCTTCCGTCGTTTCTGCTTCTCACGGGTGAGTTTTCCCGTCACGATTTTGCGCACGGTTTTGCGATCCCGTCCCGTTTGCCGGGCGATCTCGCTGATGGACACGCCTTTGCGATGCATCTCACGTATCATGAACTGTTCCTCCAGATTCAACATTCCCCGCTCCGATGCATGTCCTGAGTGACCATCCCATTTCATGCATCCAGCTTACTTCCTGGGGATTTTTATCTCGATCATTCTGGGGAATTTAGTTCCGATCCTGACATTTTGAACAGCAGTACTTTTCGGACAACCTTTTCCTCCATTTACCGGGGTGAAGCTCATCCTACGGTGAATCTACTCGAACTCTACTGCCATGTCGATGATTTCTACCAACAAGTCGCCCCGGAAGTTGAAGCGCAACGCTTGTCAGATGGCAAACGGCATCGCTGCCGAGCAGGAAAGTTGAGCGCGAGTGAAATCATGACGATCTTGATCCACTTCCACCAAAGCCAGTACCGCACCTTCAAGGCGTACTACACGGAGCATGTGCAAACGCATTTGCGGTCGGAGTTCCCCCACTTGGTCGGCTATGCGCGCTTTGTCCAACTCATCCCGCGTGTCGCCACGCCATTGTGTCACTACCTGACTCAACTGTTCGGGCAGTGTACCGGCATCAGTTTCATTGATTCAACTTTCCTTGCGGTGTGTGATAATCATCGCATTCATCAACA
>CALBRY010000387.1 GCA_937927665.1 uncultured Chloroflexota bacterium | reverse complement strand
TGATCTCAAAACGCGCCTTTACATCGGCTTCTGGAGTTCTTTCCAGCGCACGTCCCAGATACTTCACAGCGTCGACGTTTGCGTACTGCATGGCGGCATATTCTCCGGCGGCGCGAGCATAAAACCGCTCTTTGCTGCGATTCCCCGCTTCGCTGTAATGATAGGTCAGGCGGGCGGCGCGTTCGTTAAGCTGGGTGGGATACACCGCTTCGATCGTTTCGGCGGCGCGGCGGTGCGCGTCGATCAAATCACCGAGGCGGGCGATTGTGCCTTCGCGCAGTTTGTCATGCACGAACTGCCAGCGTCCGTCTGCGACTTCCAGCACCAGCGCATCCGAGCAAAGCCGCAGCCAACGGTCGATATTCAAGCGCGGGAAAACGGCGGTGATCAGCGCCGGATCGACTACGCGACCGAGTACCGCCGCAAAATCGAGCGCGGGGCGCGCATCAACGGGCACGCGGTCAAGGCGGCGCATGATGACCTGCCCCATACCGCCTGTCAAAACGCGCTCCGGCAGTGCCAACCGCCCGATCTCGTCGAGCGCTCCGGCTTCTTCGGCAAGGGCGCGGATCACTTCGACGAGAAAGAATGCGTTGCCTTCGGTTTCACGCTCGACCAGCGTGAGCAGTTCCGGCGACTGCCCGCCCTCCCCGCTCATAAACGCGGCAAGTTGGGCGATGTTATCCGCTGACAGGCGGGCGAGTTTCAACATTTTCGCACCGGGGACTCGATCCGCTAGATCGGGTGATTCATCGGTGCGGTAGCTGGCAAGGATCAAAATTGGGTGACGTTCGATGCTCGATACGAGACGTTGAAGCAGTTCAAGGCTGCCTGCGTCCGCCCACTGCAAATCTTCTAACAGCAGAACGATCGGCTGTACCTGTGCCGCGCGCCACAGCAGTTCCACTGATACGCCGAACAAACGCAGTTGGGCATCATGATCATCAAGCGGCGGCGGATCGGGGATCGGGCGTTCAAGCAGCATGGCGATATCGGGCGCGAGTGCCTTCAAAACACCCGCCTCCAGATCATTCGGTGCGGCGGCAAGCACCGCGCGGCGGATCGGGTCACGCCACACGGCATAAGCCGCGTCTCCATCTGATTCGGCGCGGCTGATCATGAGGAGCGCGCCCTGTGCCGATGCGAGGATGCGCGCTTCGGCGATCAAGCGCGATTTGCCGACGCCGCTTTCGCCGCCGATCAACCAACAGCCGCCTTTGGGAATCGAAAGCGACTTGACGGCGGCGCGCAGTTCCGCGAGTTCGGCGTCACGCCCGACAAACCGCGATCCCTGTAAGAAACTTTCGCGCAGCAGTTCGGTTTCGAGTGGGAGCGGGTATTGTCCGGCGCGGCATAAGGCGCGGATCGCCGCGCGCGCGTCGGGGTAGCGGTCGCGCGGATTCTTCGCCAGCATGCGACCGATCACGCTTCGCAGCGTTTCATCGCGGAATGGGTGGGAGGGGTCATCGTCCAGCGCGGCAGACTCGCCCGATTCCTGCCCTGCAAAAGTGGGGGCGGGCGTAGTGGTTTCCGGCGCATCGACCGGCGCATACGCGGCGGTTTTCGGTTCGCTCGTGCCGTATTCGGGTAAAAGCGCGAGATCAGGCTGTCCGTGATGCACTTTGTACATCATGGCGACCATGCTCGGCGCGTCAAACGGGTGACGCCCGGTAAAAAGCTGGTAGGCGATCACCCCGACGGCGTACAAATCCGATTGAATGCTGGAGGGTTTACGCTGCAACACTTCGGGAGCCATATACGGCATCGTTCCCGCCGTGACATCATTTCCACCGGCAGGCGTCGAGATTCCGAAATCGAGGACGCGCAGCCGTCCGCCGCTGACGAGCACATTCGCGGGCTTCAGATCACGATGAATAATGCCGTGCCGGTGCAGATAAACCAGCGCAAGCAGCAGATCGACCAACGCGCCGATCTTGGCGTGATCCGACGATTCGGTGTATGCCTGAAGCACATCAAGCGGTTGATCGAGCAGTTCCATGGTGTAGAACGGCTGACCATCCGGCGCAAAACCATAATCGAGCATGTTAATGATGTTGGGATGGCGCAGACTCGCCATGACCTGAAATTCGCGCACCAACGCGGCACGGACATCCAGCCCGCCTGTGGATGAGCCGGGCGTTTCTTCTTGGCGCACCGATTTGAGGGCGACCATATCCCCGGTCAGCCGATCATAGGCGCGGTAGACCGTTCCCATGCCGCCAACGCCAAGCGCTTCACGCACACGGTAACGATCACCAATAAAATGAGCGGGCGAATGCGTTTGGGTCATGTCAAAATCCGAGGCTTATCCTCATGCTTGCTCATCAAGATGATCATATTCGCCAACGTGGAAAGCGCGCAACTTTTTGCACAACCTGATTTCCCAAACGGGGCAGTATGCGTGTAGACTGATAGCTGACAGATGTGATGGACACACCATGCGCTGAACGTCACCTTTAAGGAGATCAACCCGGTTATGACTCAGCAAAACAATCCCTCTGCCGCCGCGCTGCAAGCACTGGTCACGCGGTTCGAGACGTTGGGACAGGAAATCGGATTAACGCAGCTCGCCAACACCATCGCAGAAATTGGACAGGAGGCGGCAGCACTTGCGGGTAAGTTAGCAGATGCGCGGCGGCGCGGATATATCTTTGGCGCGTATCTTGAAGCGAAAATTCAGGTGATCACCGATCGTTGGTCGCCCGTCGATGAGCAGATTCGCCGGATGCTGCCCACCGAGGCGATGCGTTTACGCCAGCCATTTGACGAAGCGGAACGATCGATCCAGACGGCGCAGTCGGTCAGCGCTTACGAAGCGAAACTCGCCAGCCTGCTGCCGAAGGTTGAAACCGAACTCGCACAGGCAGAACGCTTAAAAGCGGATGCCGTCGCACGGATCAAAGCGCTGTATGAGCCGCTTGCACGCGAAATCAACCAGACGAGCTACCAGATTGATCAAATCGTGTGGGCAATTGATCAACGCGATGAAGCCTCGTTTCCGTTCCTCGCGGACGAGCATGTTTTCCTCGTCGCCAAAGCGGAATATGACAGCCCCGGACGCGATGACCCGAACGGGCTGCTCTACCTGACCGATCAACGACTGGTATTTGAACAAAAAGAAACCACTGGTAAGAAACTCGGCTTGTTTGGCGGCAAGAAAACGCAAGAAGTCGAATGGGAAATCCCGCTCCACTTGATCGAAAAGGTTGAGGCGGAGAATAAGGGACTCTTCGGTGGTAAAGATATGCTCAATTTCACTTTCAAATCGGGGGCGTCGCTTCCTCTGGCTGCGGTTGAGGTCAAAGGCGGCGTGCAGTCGAAATTTTGGGCGGCGCAAATCATGCGGATGATCCGGGGCGAAACAAACGACGAACGGGCGATCCAACCGGACGCGGAAACACTCAAAAGTATTGCCAGCGCGCCGACAGACTGCCCGGTGTGCGGCGCGGCACTGCCGATGCTGGTCGCCAATCAGCGGCAGATTGCCTGTGAATACTGCGGCGGCGTCATTCGGATATAACGTGCGAAATTCGGGGTAGGGTTGCCTACCCCGAAAGCGAAAATTTGTGCTATCATTGACGTATGCGATACGTGAATGTGGCGATTGACGCTCCGATTGACAATACGTTCGATTATCATCTGCCGCCCGAACTGGAACAGGCGATCGAACCCGGTCATCTGGTTCAAGTACCGTTCG
>CALBRY010000386.1 GCA_937927665.1 uncultured Chloroflexota bacterium | reverse complement strand
CAATTCTCTCCATAGAACACAATGAAAGCGACCCTTATCGGTCGCTTTTTTGTTTTCTATCAACAAGGAACTCTTATGAACGTCATCAACAACACACTTACCGCCGTGAAAGGTATTCGAGTAGGACAGGTGACTGATCTTGAAGCGGCGACAGGCTGCACCGTCATCATCTGTCCCGATGGTACGATCGGCGGCGTTGATCAACGGGGCGGTGCGCCCGGTACACGAGAAACCGATCTGCTGCGTCCGATGCATTCAGTTCAAGAAGTGAATGCGATTGTCCTCGCCGGTGGGAGCGCCTACGGGTTAGCCGCCGCTGACGGCGTGATGCGCGCACTTGAAGAACAGCAAATCGGTTACAAGACGCTTCAAGGTATTCTCGTTCCTATCGTCGCATCCGCCATTGTCTTTGATCTTGCGCTTGGCAGCGCGCAAATACGCCCCGATGCCGGGATGGGGTATCGAGCCGCACAGTTAGCATCCACTGATCCTGTGGCACAAGGGACGGTTGGCGCTGGCACGGGGTGTCGGGTTGGCGCGATGTTTGGCAACCCTTTGGCGACAAAAGGCGGCGTTGGATCGGCGGCGATCTACCTTAGCGGGGGTGTTGTCGTGGCGGCGCTGGCAGTTGTGAACGCGGTTGGCGATGTCATGAACAAAGACGGCTCAATTCTGGCGGGGCTGCGCGCCGAACAGGGCGGATTTATGGGCGTGCTCAATATGATGCGCGGGATGGCTCCGCAACCCGGCAGCGAAAACACGGTGATCGGCGTAGTGGCGACCAATGCGCGCTTGAGCAAGGAAGCGACCAACAAAGTCGCACAAATGGCTCATGATGGGCTTGCGCGCGCGGTCAATCCGGCGCATACCATGTTTGACGGCGATACGATTTTCGCGCTGGCAACGGGGGAGATCGAATCGGATGTAAATATGATCGGCGCGTTTGCCGCAGAAGCATTTGAAGAAGCGATCCGAAATGGGGTGCGCGCCGCAACCAGTTTATACGATGTCAAAGCTCTGAATCCCTGATTCTTCTCCTGTATTAACCCCAGAGGTGCGAAGCCTACGTAATTATGTTAAAAAGGTGACGATGCGGCTTAAAGAGTCGTTAGCGAGAGCTTGATACGCTGAAAGGGGTATTAAAGGCTGCTCATGGACGAGGCTCTGATGAAAGTCCTAATTGTTGAAGATCACGAAACACTGGCACGCAATCTCGCAGAGAAGCTGCGTGGAGAAGGATTCACCGTCTCAACGGCAGGCGATGGCGAAGAAGGTTTGGAAACGCTGCGAAGCGAGCATCCCGACCTGATCGTGTTGGATATTATGCTGCCGAAACTGGATGGACTGAGTCTATGCCGCATAATCCGCCGGGATGCAGCGACCGCACACATTCCCATCATCATGCTCACCGCGCGGGGAAACGAAGTTGATAAGATCGTCGGGTTGGAAAGCGGCGCGGATGATTACATCGTCAAGCCGTTTGGTTTAGGCGAATTTCTGGCGCGGGTGCGCGCTGTTATGCGCCGCGCTCCCGGTCGCCCGGCGCTTCAAGATGAGTTGATCACGAATGATCTGCGGTTGAGCTTGACAGGTCGGCGGCTGTTCAAAGATGGCAAGGAGACGAAGCTCAGCAATAAGGAATTTGATCTGCTGGCGGAATTGATGCGGAATCGCGGGGTTGTTCTCTCGCGTGACCTGATTCTGACCAAAGTATGGGGTTACGATTATTTCGTCGATAAGCGCACCGTTGATGTGCATATCCGTTGGCTGCGCGAAAAAATCGAGGATGACCCTTCCAATCCTAAACGGATCGTGACTGTGCGCGGGGTGGGATACCGATTTGAAGGCTGATGAAAGTATGCACGACGAAACGATCGCTCGTCTGATTGAGGAGCGGGTGCAGCAGCTTGATGCACTGCGGCGAGCGGTTGGCGAATATGAACGCGCGACTCAATCGCTGCGCGATTTACTTTCGCAGCATGAAAGCACGCTTGCCGTACTGCGCCAAAACACCAGCGATCAAGAAACGGCGATCTCGCGAGATCGCCAAGAAGCAGAACGTTATGATCGTCTGCTCCATCAAATGAAAGAGCAGATGAGCGAGGGCAACGACGCGCTTGAGTACAAAATCGCGCTGGCGCTCTCGCTGGCGAATGCGGCATACGATGCCCTGCTTGTCCTTGACGGTGATTTCCGCGTGATCGCTATCAACAACGCGGCGGAGGTACTGTTCAACCGCCAGCGCCCGATCGGTGAACATTTGCAGGATTTGACGCATGTGCCGCAGCTTCTCTCGATTGTGGAAGATGCGTTGATCAACGCCGAAGAATCGCTTGAAGAGCAAATCGTCATCGATAAGCAGACGTTCCGTGTGAAGGTGGCAGTGATGCGCCGCGACGGAAACGAGTTCATCAGCGTGGCGCTTCAGGATATCAGCGATCTGGTACGGTTGGCGCGGGCGCGGCGCGATATGGTCGCCAATATTTCGCACGAACTGAGAACCCCGATTACCAATATCCGCTTGACGATTGAAAGCCTGTTTCATGAACAGGATAAGCCGAAACGTAAGCAAAGCGCATCGGCGCTTAAGGCAATCGCCCGCGAAGTCGATTCGATGCAGTGGCTGGTACAGGGCATGCATGATCTCAGCATGATCGAAGCGGGCGAAGCAATGCTGCGGATGACCGAATTTGCCTTACAGGAGTTGGTCGCCGATACGATCGAGCAGATGATCGACCTGAGCGAAACGAAAGAAATCCCGATCGTCTCCCATATCGTGCCCGAAATCGTGGTGTTGGCAGACCGCGACTTAACGATGCGCGTCTTGATCAATTTGATTCATAACGCCCTGAAATGGTCGCCGCCGAATCAGCCAATCGAGATCAGCGCCGAAAATCAAGACGATCAAGTTCTCGTTACAGTGCGCGATCATGGACCCGGTGTGCCGCCTGAACATCGTGAACGTGTGTTTGAGCGGTTCTATCAAGTTGATCCGGCACGATCGCGTAATGAGGGAAGTTCCGGTTTGGGATTGGCGATCTGCAAGCATATCGTCGAAGCGCATGAAGGGCATATCTGGGTTGAAGATGCACAAGACGGCGGCGCTGCATTTTGTTTTACCCTGCCAAACCCCGCCGCGCTGTAAACACTCTTCCCCGAATGCGAAGAACTTTGTTATACTTGGGGCAACAAGCGAACCTTCGGGGCAGGGTGAAATTCCCTACCGGCGGTATCTCGTCTGCGAACTTATGTTTAAGCAGATGAGAAGCCCGCGACCCGTTTTCTTGATCAAAGTCCCGAATTCAGCGGCGCGCCAGTAAAACGCCGCCAAACGAGGGGATCAGGGAGCTGTGCGAGATGGCGACTCGTACACCGGTGGATCTGGTGTGATGCCAGAGCCGACAGTCAAAGTCTGGATGGGAGAAGGGGGATCGAAACGCGCATAGGCGGCGCGTTGTTTTGA
The DNA here is from genome assembly GCA_937927665.1 of uncultured Chloroflexota bacterium. Taxonomy (GTDB): domain Bacteria; phylum Chloroflexota; class Anaerolineae; order Aggregatilineales; family Phototrophicaceae; genus Flexifilum. Next base: position 235 of record CALBRY010000386.1, on the reverse strand, counting down.
CATACCTGCCGCCAGCGTTTCTGCTTTGCAGTCCACCGGTGTGAGTTGATTCACTACCGGCGGCGCTTTAGCGCGCGGCGGAATCCTACTCGCCGCGCACGATGGGGCAAGCCACCCTCCTCTTGCGCCCCGTCCTGTTCGCGTTCGCGCGTCTTGACGGGAGTGCTTAGCTATGCAAGCAGTGGATATTCTCCAATCGGTACAAATGCGGACACGCAGCCCGGCTTTTCGCCGT
>CALBRY010000385.1 GCA_937927665.1 uncultured Chloroflexota bacterium | reverse complement strand
ATCGTCGGAACGAGGGTCGGCGTCGGTGCGGGCAGTGATGCAGCGGACAAATTCAGCGGCGGCAGCAGGCTGAACGTGCTGAGGATCGTCGCATAGCGGATTGTGTTCGCCTGTGTGCCATCATCGACAACCCCGGCGGCACCCGAAATCGAGCCGAATGCATCCGCGACTTCTCCGGTTGCTTCCGGTGTAGCTTCGGCATCTGCTTCCGCTTCAGCGCTCAAATCGACCGTGTTCAGGTCAATATCTTGCGCGAAGAAATACAGGTCAGCGACATGCAGCACGCCTTCGCCGTTCAACACGACCGCCGCACCGCTCAGCGGTTCGCCGTCCGCGTTCGTGAACGCGTAAGCGACCGAGAAACCGGAGAGTTCGCCGCGGGTTACCGGGACGACGCTCAACACGGTTGCGCCGGGGCGGGTGCTGGTCAACCAGGCGCTTGCCGCCGCTTCATCCGCAAGCGGATCGCCGGTTACACCGTACACGCGCAGCGATTCGCCCGATGTGCCGGTGATCGACGCAAGGCGACCGGGTGCGCTGTCAGCGATCAGCCAATCCGCCGGGAAGCGGACGATGTGCCGGAACGTGTGATCATAATACGACTGCCAATCGATCGGCGTACCGTCAAACTGCGCGAACCGGATGAACCGATCCGGGTACTGCGCGACGATATGCGCGACGAGCGCGGTTGCATTTTCTGGCGCAAGCACGCGCGCACTGAAAACCCATGTCCCGTCGGTGAAGCTGATCTGGCGGGCAACAAAGCGGCGTCCTTGGAATGTCACAAGGAAATCGAGAACCAAGCGATCACCTTCCATACGGCGGTCGGTTTCTTCCCAACCACGCGCATCAAAGTTCGCCCATGTCTCGCCGAGCCGCTCCTGTGTAAAGTGCGCGTCGAGTTCTTCGGGAGTCATGCCGCCGACAGCGCGTTCGATGCGTGTATCAATCACGCTCAACGCCGCGCCGTTGGTCATATTGATCACGGCTTCGCTGACTGTGGCGGATGGTGAGGCGCTGTCCCAACCGGGCGGCTGCGGAACGGCAAACATCCCGTTCGTGTGCAGATAGTATTGATCGAAGTTCAGCCCGCTGAAATCTGTGATCGGCGGCGGGAAAGTCGATGTCGCGACGGGGGTGACGGTGGGATTGACTGTGGTGGTTGAACTGTTGCCAAAAAGCGGCAGGATCGCCCCGGCGATCAACACAATCGCCATAAAAACGCCGAGGATGATGCTGGCGCGTCTCGCTGTATTTTGCTGCATAAACGCATTCTCCGGAGGAAAGCCGATACTAATGGCAAGTGTGAAAGCGCGCGCAATCATACTCCAAAAGCGGCGTGATGGGTATGCTCGTCTATTGAAATAAAAAAGCCCATCCAGCGCTTTACGATGAGGGGCGCTGCAAAACGCGTTACAATCCGTGCCGATCACCGAAATGATTTTGACACGATGTTTCTGAAAATAAAGGCGTTCTCTACATGATGGATACCCTTGAAACGTCAATTGATTCGCAAAGTGAAACTTTTGAACGCCATGCAGCGCATAACCGCGCACTTGCGGCACAACTCCGCGAGCGATTGGTTTTAGCGCGGCAGGGCGGCGGCGCGAAGTATCAACAGCGCCACCGTGAGCAGGGCAAGTTATTTGTGCGCGATCGTATCGAAGCACTCATCGACCCGAACGCGGCATTTTTGGAGCTTTCGCCGCTGGCGGGTTACGAACTCTACGACGACGAGACACCCGCAGGCGGAATCATCACGGGAATCGGTCGGGTGAGCGGCATCGAATGTATGATCGTCGCCAACGATGCGACGGTCAAAGGCGGGACGTACTACCCGATCACCGTCAAGAAGCACTTACGGGCGCAGCAGGTCGCGCTCGAAAACGGGCTGCCCTGTTTGTATCTGGTGGACAGCGGCGGCGCGTTTTTACCTATGCAAGACGAAGTTTTCCCCGATTCGGACGATTTTGGGCGTATTTTCTATCATCAGGCGATCATGAGCGCGGCGAAAATCCCGCAGATCAGCGCCGTCATGGGGAGCTGCACGGCGGGTGGTGCCTATGTTCCCGCTATGAGCGATGAAACGATCATCGTGAACAAAACTGGCACGATCTTTTTAGGCGGACCGCCGCTGGTCAAAGCCGCGACAGGCGAAGAAGTCACCGCCGAGGACTTGGGCGGTGCTTACGTGCATACGCATAAATCCGGTGTCGCCGATCACTACGCCGAGGATGACGCGCACGCCATCCACCAACTGCGCGAAATCGTGGCAACGCTCAACCGATCCAAGCAGTTCTCGGTCGAAGTTGCGCCGCCGGAAGACCCGATTTACCCGACGAGCGAACTTTACGGCATTTTGCCGACCAGCTTCCGCGAAACCTACGATGCCCGCGAAGTGATCGCCCGCATCGTCGATGGCAGCCGCTTCCGCGAGTTCAAAGCGAATTACGGCACAACGCTCGTCACAGGTTTTGCCCGCATCGAAGGGTTTCCGGTTGGGATCATCGCCAACAATGGGGTGCTTCTCAGCGAAAGTGCGCTCAAAGGCGCGCATTTTGTCGAATTGTGTACCGCGCGCGGGATTCCGCTTCTGTTCTTGCAAAACATCACCGGCTTTATGGTCGGCAAAGCATACGAGCAGGGCGGGATCGCCAAAGACGGCGCGAAGATGGTTCACGCGGTCGCCAATGCCGCCGTCCCCAAGCTGACGATCGTGATCGGCGGGAGTTTTGGCGCAGGTAATTACGGCATGTGCGGACGCGCCTACCAGCCGCGCTTTTTGTGGATGTACCCGAATGCGCGTATCAGCGTGATGGGCGGCGAACAGGCGGCAAACGTCCTCCTCACCGTCAAGCGCGATCAATTGGCGCGCGAAGGCAAGCCGGATATGTCATTGGAGGAGCAGGAAATTTTTAAGCATCCCATTTTGAGTAAATACGAGCGCGAAGGCAGCCCGTATTATTCGACGGCGCGCCTGTGGGACGACGGG
>CALBRY010000384.1 GCA_937927665.1 uncultured Chloroflexota bacterium | reverse complement strand
TTCACTTCCTGGTGAATACGCGGACGGCGACGATGCGGCGCGCGCGAGTAACTGCGAAGGGTTTCCAACGTGACCGAAGCCGCAGCCCGAAACCGCGCCGTCCAGCGGCGCACCCAGTGCACATCATGTCCCAGTTCCCGTCCATATTGGCGCAAGCTCCGGTCGGGGTGGAGCTGTGTCAACTCGTAGAGCTTCATGCGCTCAAACATCCATGCCTCTTCGCTACCGTTTCAAAGAGGATAACGATGTTTGTGCGGCGTGAGGATGATGTTTCCAGTCCGTTTTGTGGTTTATCTCTTCAGTGAGGACACAGGATCGCTCATCTGTCCCCGCCAATGTCTAGCGGTGCATCAACCACGACCAACCGGTCTGTCGCTTGCGTCTTGAACGGTTGAGAAAACGTCACCCACTCGCGCAGATCGACGGCGTCCACCTGATGCACAGGTGCGAATACTCGCGCGCCGTCCACCTGCACCAGATCGACCGGCAGTTCGAGCAGTGTGGCAAGCTGACCGAACAGGCTGTTGGGGGCATGCACCGCTGCCAGTAGCAGCGATCCGCGCAGACGCAGCACAAGACGCTGCCAGAGCGGCAGTCCGCCGCGCATCCCGGTCAGCACCAGCACGAGCACGGCACACACCGCACCACCGGGAACAGCCCAACCGGGGATGCCGAGACGGAGCACGGTATACGTGAACCCGCCGCTCACCCCGGCGAGCAGCAACCGTTTGAACGGGATGCCGAGCGCACCTTTTTCGTCGCGCATCAGCACATGCGATTTGAATTCCGCTGCCATGATACGCCGCTAGAAGGTAATGAGGGCAGTCACGGACGAGGCGAAGATCACAAACAGCAAGCCGATTACGACCTGATTGGCGGCTTTCGGATTGTCCTTCTTCCAATCGGCAATGAACGGCAGACTAGACCCCATATACATGATGCCCAAGCACACAAACCCTATGACGGCAACGATTGGCGCGATGATTTGTGCCACATCCCGTATATCGGTGAACAACTGCTGAACAGCGTCGGCTAAATTCATACGTCCCTTCTCACTTGATGGCGATCCAAGAGCCGGGGCGAACGCTGCGCTGAGCCAGATCGATTCGGATCGCGCCGCTCCCTGCGCTGTCATGCTCAGGCACGGACACCCGCCCGCACCGGCTGAGATCAGCGTATCAAACGAGGGGAGTACACCCCCACCAATTTTGTCGTTTTGCAGGAACAGTCTTGTCAGAATGGGAGACAGTTTTGGCGGGGTTGCCAGTCTGATGATTTCGATCGCTGAGAATTGCTCTTTTGCCTTTGTCAGCACACATTCCCGCTTCTTAATTACAGAGTCGGCACAGCACGAAACATGATTGACACAAGCTGCAAATGAGATATAATTGTCTCAATATAGACATAGAGGTATCATGCAGCCGAATGCTCACGACTCCACGAAAGACACCCGTCGAGTTGATCTCCTCAACAAGGCAGGCGAACTGCTAGCGATGCGCCCAACCGCATCTCTCGCGGACATCGCCACCTATGCCGGGATCAGCAAAGCCACCCTGCACCGCTACTTTGCCAACCGCGATGATCTGATGTTGGCGCTTGGTTATCGGGCGCTGGAGTTGGTCGCGCGCGCCTTTGCCGATGCCGAAATAGAAACCGGCAGCGTGATCGACGCCCTCACCCGCGTCTCTGAGACATTGGTACCCCTGGGCGACAAATTACACCTGCTCTGGAATGAAAGCCTTTATGCCCTTCATCCAGACTTCGCTGCCGCTGAACAGGCGACCCAAGAACCGATGCTGCGCTTGATCAAACGAGGTCAGGCGAATAGCGAACTGCGCGATGATCTCAGCGCTGAATGGCTCATGCAGCTAATTGATTACGCGCTGTTTGCTGTCTGGGTAAGCGTTTATGAGGGGTACGCAGCCCGCCGCGATGCCGCGCGCATGCTCTTGACGACGCTGCTCGATGGGATTGCCTCCCGGTCGTAAAGCCGCTCGAACAAACCACATTCCGATTCTTCGCCCGGTATTTCCATACCGTCTGTATTGCTTTGCATTATCTATGGAGCAAGTTCATGACTGCTAACCCACTTCGTCCCGTTCAAGATCGCATTGTCGCGCTCGATGTGCTGCGCGGTTTCGCCTTGTTCGGCGTGCTTTTGGTCAATATGCTCGACTTCAGCGGTTCTGCGCTTCGTGCGGGGACACTTGGACTGCGCGGTACCCCCATTGACCAGATCGTTGATATCGGGATCGTCTTGTTCGCAATCGCCAAGTTCTACCTCCTCTTCAGCTTCTTGTTCGGCGTAGGATTTGCCGTGCAGATGCGACGGATGGAAGCAAGTGGACGTCCGTTCATCGGTTTCTACTTGCGACGACTGATCATTTTGTTGGTCATTGGCAGCTTACACGCGTCCTTCATATGGGATGGCGACATCTTGCGCTTGTATGCCTTGGCGGGACTCCTGCTGCTGCTGGTGCGCAAGTTTCCCACACGCCTGCTGATCGGGATGGCATTAGTGATTGCGCTTGCCGGACTGCTCTATTTCAGTTCCGTACCTGATATCGCGCAAACCAGCACAAGCATGGCATCGGATAACATCGCTGTCTATTCCAATGGCAGCTATACCGATTTGGTGAGTCATCGTTTAGCCGGTCTGGAAGCCACCTTCGACATTCAGATTCCGATGGTACTGGTAATGTTTTTGCTGGGGTTAGCCGTCGGACGCAGCGGCATACTCGATCAAGCAGATCGGTACCGTCCGTTCCTGCGGCGATGGTGGCTGCCCGCGCTGATCATCGGTCTGCTCGGCAATGGATTGATGCTGGTTGGTTTCAGCGACGGCTCCTCATGGTTAGTGAGCTTGGGCATTCATGTAGGCGCGCCCGCGCTCAGCCTGTTCTACATTGCCGTCGTACTCTTGAACGTCGAGCGGTTGGCTTGGCTTGCTCCTGTGGGACAAATGGCGCTCAGTAATTATCTGAGTCAATCCATCATCTGCACTACGCTATTTTATGGCTACGGAGTCGGGCTGTATGACCAGCTTTCCCCCGCCGTAACGCTCGGCTTGGTCGTGCTGATCTATAGTATTCAGCTTGTCTTTAGCACCTGGTGGATGCAACATTTCCGCTTCGGTGTGATGGAATGGCTGTGGCGCTCACTCACCTATGGGCAGCTTCATTCGATACGACGCACGAAAAGCGCCAATACCGCATCCTAGCACTATTTGCCCCTTATTCCCTATCTGTAAGGGCAGAGAGTGAGGGACTGATGGGCTCATCAAATGAGCGGTGGTGGCCCTGCCTGAAGTCGCGCCGCCGCCTCCACTTCGGATAAGCCGATCAGGTTCTCGATCCACCATGTCGCCCCTGCTGCCTGCCATTCCCGGAACGTTTCCTGTTGCTGGACTGAAGTCAGAGGATCGGATTTGCCCTGTATCACGATATCAAACGGCGTTGTGAGCGTACGCTGTGCCTGGACAAAGTCGCGCACTTCACGCACATCGGCGGGCGTCACGTCTGCGCCTTGCTTCTCCAGGATCACCCCGTCGCATTTCAAGATGCGCTGCATCGATTTAGGGTGCGGATAGATGCCGACTACCCACAAGGGGATACGTGGCTGTTGGATAGGTTTGGGCGGATAATGCATCTCATCCAGCAGCGTGAGTTTCAGGGGATAGTGTTTCCCTGCATAATCAAATGGTTTGCGCTGATAGAGCAGCGTCAGAATGTCGATGCTCTCATCCAACATCTCGGCACGGATGCGCGGATCGGTGACTTCATCGGGGAAACTCTGCCAGCCCATCCACACGGCACCCGCCCCCACTCCCAGAATCAAACGCCCCTCCGACAGCCGATCCAATGCCAGCGACTCGCTGGCGACCTTCCACGGACGGCGCAGCGGCATCGGGATAATCAGCGTACCCAGACGAATCCTCTGCGTGACCATCGCAGCGGCAGCGAGCGCGATCATCGGG
>CALBRY010000383.1 GCA_937927665.1 uncultured Chloroflexota bacterium | reverse complement strand
TGTTACCCCCACGAAAGAAGCGCTGCTGGTTTTGCTGACCCGTGCCGCCTTTCCGTTGAGCGCCGAAAAAGCGTGGGAGTTTGTGCGCGTTGAGCGTCCGCATACCGGGCGCGCCACCGTCTATCGCTTGTTCGATACGCCGGAGGAAATCGGCTTTCTATGTCGCGTTCATGGGCTGCAACTGCAATCAGTACGTGTTGGCGCAAGACAGCGAACGTCCTCTGTTCGTGTGCATCTCGTGCGGGAAAGCGGACGATGCGCTCCAGTTTCAGCTTGAAGCACTCACCCAACAGCGCGGATATCGGCTTCACGCCACCCATATCCAACTGCTTGGGATGTGCAGCGTTTGTCAGACCAGTTTGTAGGTCAACTTTAGGGAGAATTCATGCGTACTTTGCGTTCGGTCATTGTCGTTCTTCGTCTCGCGCAAGGTCGCCAACCCGACGGACAATCCCGATCTACGCACGGGCACGCTGTACGCGGTCGAAGGTGCGCCATACCTGATCGGCAACTACGGACAAAACACTGTCGTGCGCGTCGATCCGGTCGCGGGTACGTCCGAAATCGTGATTGAAGCCCCGGCGCGGGTGTGGCGTTTCAGCTTTCACGGCGAAGACCCGTCCAAGCTGGTCACGCTGACGATTGACGGCAACCTGCACGTGATCGACATTGCGACGGGCGCAGTCGAAGGCACGGTACAGGTGGTCGATCCGTTCCTTGCACCCGTTTCCGGTCGTGCCGCCGCCCGCCCGACGTTCGTCGTTAATGGACACATGGCATATGTCAGCGAACCGCTGCCCGGCGATATTCGCGGTGTCAACCTCGAAACGTTCGAAATCGCGGAAGGGCGCATCTTCGTCGGCGGCAAGCTGTCGGCGCTGGCGGTGTTCGGCATGGCGGCGGAAAGCAAACTCGGCGAGCGTGAGCACGGCGAAAACGATCCGCACACCTGGATGTCGCCGCTCAATGTGATCGTGATGGTCGAGAACGTCCGCGCGGCGCTCGGTGCAGCCGATACCGCTCATGCTGCGGAATACGATGCCAATGCTGCGGCTTATGTCACTCAGCTCAATGAACTCGATGCTTACATCCGTGCGCAAGTGGCGACCATTCCCGAAGCAAACCGCACCCTGATCACCACCCATGAACTGTTCGGCTACTTTGCCCGTGACTATGGCTTCACGCTGACCGACTCGGCGCTTGGTGCGGTCAGTACGGAAGCCGCTGATCCATCTGCCGGTCAAATCGCGGCACTCGTCGAAGAAATCCGCGCAGTGGGTGTTCCGGCGGTCTTTGTCGAGAACGTCGGCAATCCTGAATTGATGGAACAGATCGCGCAGGAAGCCGGGGTGATGCTTGCCCCGCCGCTGTGATTCATCCGCAAAGTCTGTTAAAGGTCGCAATTCATACCTTTCACTCACAGGAATATGAAGCGTGAGTAAAGCGAATCTTCAGAAATGTTTTTTCGCATCAGATTGGTTCTACATCAACTGCGGATGAACCAGATTGGACCAGGCAGTGTACATTCGGTTTCGCATGATGATGACACGTTGGTCGGTCGTCACAGGCAGAATACGTTGCGTCTCCGAAGACGATGTTATAAGATCGCCACCGACTTGCATGCACCATCGGGGTCGACAATGTACAGAAAGCTATACATTGTCGACTTGACACAAATGGTATAGGTGCTGCTGAGTTTCGCTCATCATAGATTTAGCCTACGGTTTTTCGGACGCAGTAATACGAATTTCCGATGAGTCAACGCGACAAAAAAACAGCGCAATATAGTATTGTTGAGACATACTTATATGTAGAACACTTGCATTCTCACGGGAACAAGCACTATCACTTAGTTCCAAAGAGCAGACACACACAGCACGGCAATCTTTGAAGAACTTCGAACGGTACAATTGCGTCTAGGGACCACCGCCGGACATGCTGCTTGTGCCGACGGACAAGTGCTAACACGTCCAAGTCAGACCACCCATGACTCTTCAAGCTAGCATGCACTCAGCGTATCGTGCATGCTTGTGCAAACCGAAAGCAGCTGGATCAAAACCGTCGATACCACATAGAATGCATCACACGATCAGAAATCACTGTGGTCTTCGCCGATGTTCTACGGCGAGAATGACTCCGGTGACCATATCGATTCGCACCTGTTTCTAAAGGGTAACTACCAACAATGCCACGTATCTGCATTATCAATTTCGCCTCATATTATGATTGGCGGATGGCGCGTGAATTGGCACATATCACCGAGCACTACGACGTCACAATTGTTGGATTCAGAGAAATTTTCGAACATGGCGATGACGTAGAATGGAAGTTCATTGAGCGGAAATCTACACCCGTTTCAAGAGTTTGGGATCGTGCGATGACGTTGATCGGCAGGGTGTTTCCTCCTGCATATGACTTCTGGTTCTGGCGGCGTCAACGCTATCGAGATGGTTTAGCGGCAGCTTTGGCGGTTGACGCAGACGCTTATCAGGCGAATGATTGGGCTTCCCTCCCAGTAGCTGTCGAAGCAGCGAAGCGGAAGCATGCTAAAGTGGTCTATGATGCGCACGAATACTGGTCATTGGAAGCTGAAAACCAGCCTATGTGGAGGCTGTTCTTCTCTCCTTTAATCAAACATTTCGAAAAACGAAATATTCCACGGGTTGACACGCTGATCTCTGTTTCGCCGCCGATTGTCGAGCGCTACGGGCGCGAATATCCTGTTAAAACACAGCTCATCACCAATGCACCGGAACTGATTTCACTGCCGCCGTTCAGCTCTACCGCTCCGGACCGCATTCGCCTCATCAATCATGGTTCAGCCGTACGAGATCGACATCTGGAACGTATGATTGAAGCGATACCCTATACAGATGGACGCTTCACACTGGATCTCATTCTCCTACCGATAGAGCCAGATTACATCGAAGAGCTTAAAGCGCTCGCGGAGCGAATAGCACCTAACCGCGTGACATTTCACCGACCGCTGCCGAAATCCGAAATCCTTGCTCGTGTCAGTGAGTATGATATGGGAATATTTATCATCCCACCTGTCAGCTACAATTATCATAACGCTTTACCTAACCGTTTCTTCGATTTCATTGCTGCCGGACTTGCTGTGTGTGTCGGTCCGTCGCCCGCCATGAAAGAGATTATCGACCAGTACGGCGTCGGTATTGCCACGCCCACGTTTGATGCAAAAGACATCGGCGCAGCACTCAACACTTTGACCAGCGAGCAAATTGACCGGATGAAACTCGCCTCTCGTGAGGCATCAAAACAATTGAATGGTCGAATCGAGAATGAAAAGTGGGCAGCTTTGTATCGGGAGTTATTTAGGGAATAGTCAATGTGCGGAATTGCCGGGATATATCATCTTGACGGGCGTGGGGTTGATCCCAACTGCATAGTTGCGGCGGCGAACCTTATGCGCCACCGGGGACCTGATGGCGACGGTTATGTACTGCTCAATAGTGCCAGCGGCGCGAACAGCTTGCGCAACGGATACGATACCCCGACGAATATTCAGCATCCGTTAGTGACTGAACCCGCACCGTTCACGCCTGATCTCGTGCTGGCACACCGACGACTTGCCATCATCGACCTATCACCCGGAGGTCACGAGCCGATGACCGTCTCCGGTGAACAACTTTGGTTGACTTTCAACGGTGAAATCTACAATTACCTAGAACTTCGCGAAGACCTTAAGGCGAAAGGGTACGTCTTCCATACGGAAAGCGACGCAGAAGTGCTGTTGCAAGCCTACGATGCATGGGGTGTTGACTGTCTCGATCGCTTCGTCGGCATGTTTGCGTTCGCCATCTGGGATCAAAAGCGCAAACGGCTGTTCTGTGCGCGGGATCGCTTCGGTATCAAGCCGTTCTATTACACGGCACGCACGGAATTGTTCGCCTTCGCCAGCGAGATCAAGGCACTGCGCCCACTCAACCCGGCAGGGTATACACCCGACCTCGATCAGCTTTACTGGTTCTTGCAGTACGGCTCGATCTATAACCCGCCATACACCTTCTTCCAAGGGGTGCGCGAGCTGCCCGGCGGGCATTACGTACTCGTTGAAAATGGCGTCGTGCGTGATCCGGTGAAGTGGTGGGATGTGGATTTGGAACGTGCCCGTGCCACCTACAACTACGCCGATCCCGAAGGTGAGTTCTTGCGCCTAATGCGCGACGCGGTGCGGCTGCGGCTGCGCAGCGATGTGCCCGTCGGCACATGCTTGAGCGGAGGGCTTGATTCAAGCACGATTGTGGCGCTGGCATCCGAACAGCTTGACGGTGGGCGGATGAACAGCTTCTCGTCGGTGTACGCGGTGCGCGGCTTTGACGAAGGACGCTATGTCGATCTGGTATCCTCGCGCTATAACACGATCCGCCATACAACATCACCGTCGTCGGAAAACTTTTTGTCGCTGATGGAGCGCATCACGTGGCACCAAGACATCCCGACAGGAGCGACGGGAGTCTATTCGCAGAACTTCGTCATGAAATTGGCGCACGGCAGCGTGACAGTGCTGCTTGATGGGCAGGGCGCAGACGAACTGATGGCGGGCTATTTGAGCGCGGTCATGATGCATTTGAGCAGTTTGCGGCGGCGCGATCCTATACGTTGGATGGGCGAACAAGCAGCATTCATGGCGGAAGCTTACCCGCGTTTCTTCTCGCACCTAAATGTGCGCGAAACGGCATATCGTCTATACCAGTACGCAACGCTTGGACGCCGACCCGCGCATGTGCTCAAGCCGGAATATCAGCGCCGAGCAGCAGAACGCAATCGAGAACGACAAGAGCTGTCGTTGAGAGGCGCGGACGACCTCAACCAGCATTTGTACTTGCAGTTAGTGCGCGACAGCATCCCACAGCTTCTGCACTACGAAGATCGCAACAGCATGGCGTACGGCATCGAAGCACGCGTCCCGTTCCTCGATCACCGTTTGGCAGAATTTGCGCTTGGCGTACACGGCGATCTGAAAGTGAGAGGTCCCGTCACCAAGTGGTTTATGCGGCGTGCCCTGCGCGGCGTGCTTCCCGACGAGGTGGTGAATCGGCGCGACAAGCTCGGCTACCCGACGCCTTTCGGTCAATGGCTGCGGGAAGACAAGAAACTGCAAAGCGACGTGCGCCAATATTTATTCGACAAGGTGGTCAAGCGCGAATGGCTGGATCGTCCGCGCATCGAGCGCATGTGGGATTTACATGTACGCAACCTGCGTAACTACAATCAGGTGATCTACGCGATGATCACGGCTGAACAGTGGTTAACCCACGTCGAATCTACCTGATGCTTACCGTCCGGTTACAGGAATTTTCTTTCGAGAACAAGAGCAGGCGTCGTGTCTCGTTCAAGTTTTTCCGCGCCGCTCGACTGCACGCATTACACCTCGTGCCTGTGAGCTAACAATCGCTCGTAGAGGGTGAGTATGCGCCGTGCCTCGATCCCTTCATTGGCTTCGTGTAGAATGCGGTTGCGGTTGTCGAGTGCTGCACGCCGCCGCCAGTCCGCATCATTGGCGATTCGGCGCACTGCGTCCGCCAGCGCGGTGATATGAGTGTCGTCTTCACCCGCCGGTACGAGCAGCGTATTCACGCCGTGTTCAAGGAGTCCGCGATACTGTGGCAGATCGGACATGATTGGGAACGAACCGCACGCCATCGCCTCATAAAGCGACTGCGGCAGCCCATCTGAAGGCGGAATGGCGATATTCACGTCCGCGAGATTCAAATACAGCGGCATATCTTCGTGAGGAATTGCCCCCACGAAGCGGACGCGCTCCATCACGCCAAGAGAGTCGGCTAATTGGCGCAGTTCTTCGATATAAGCGGGCACGGCGCGATAAGTGGCGATAAGCAGGTAAGCATCGACTTCCGCCGTAATGCGCGCGAACGCTTTGAGGATCACATGCTTGCGATAAAATGGCTCTCCCAAGCGAAGGTCGAACAGAATCACGCCCTGATCGGGGAGGTTGTGCCGCTGACGGATTTCGCGTGTGTCTAAGCCGGGGCGAAAGCGCGTCGTATCCACGCCCCATGTGATGCGCTCCAGTTTCTCACGCCACGCCGGATTGATGTTCGTAACCGCCGCTTCGAGAAACGCCGATTTGACGGTGATCGCGTTCGCCCGTTCCAAGAGGCGATTCGTCCACGGCGGGCGAAAGCGCCCGTTATAGGACTGATCCGCGAGGATGTCTCCGCCCATGGTCGTGACAATTACGGGCAGCGATGGTGGGAACGCCAGAGGCAGCAAATAGGCGAAAGCGTAATGCACGTGAATCAGATCGATTTTGAGATGGCGAATCAGCGCGGCGAGTTGAAGCACGTCGAGCGGCATGAGAAAACGTTTGACGAACGTTGATTGCTGAATGCGCGCCGTGTAACTCACGGTGATCGATGCGATCTCTGGCGCGGTGGCTTTCATCGGCGCGAGAGCGTACCAGTGGATGGTGTGTCCGTCCGCCGCCCCGACAATTCCACGCTGAAGCGAAAGCGTCGAGACGACCGCATCTAGTATCAATATACGCGCCATGTGTTTGTCTCCGTGTGCAACGCCGTGACTGAGCGGGAATATACTGTGTCGGATGGGACAGGGCAAACCCGCGTGAGTATCTGGCACACACTCGGTCGGTTATAATGTGAGCATTCATCCACTTGGAGCAAATTAGCTATGTGTGGAATAGCGGTCATTGTCGAGACAGATCGCCCGGTTGATTCGGAGCTGTTGGCGCGCATGACCGATGCGCTGACGCATCGTGGACCGGACGGCGGCGACTGTGGAATTTACGGACGCGCGGGATTAGGACACCGCCGCCTTGCGATCATCGACTTGAGCGATGCCGGACGACAGCCGATGTCGAACGCCGATGGATCGCTGTGGCTGACCTACAATGGCGAAATCTACAATTACAAGACGCTGCGCCGTGAACTGGAATCGCTCGGCTACGCGTTCCGCACACAAAGTGATTCTGAAGTGATTTTGCACGGCTACGCTGCATGGGGTGCGGACTGTGCCAAACGCTTTAACGGCATGTTCGCCTACGCGATTTGGGATGTGGCGCAGCAGACGCTCGTTGCTGCCCGCGATCATTTCGGCATCAAGCCGATCTTCTACGCGCACATCGACGGACGGCTGCTGTGTGCCTCGGAGATCGGAGCCCTCCTGATCGATCCGAGTATTCCGCGTGACCTGAGTCATGAGGCACTGCATCATTACCTCAGCCTGATGAACGTGCCTGCGCCGCATACGATCTACAAGCATATTTTCCGACTGCCCCCCGGCTGCACGCTTATTTTCCGTGACGGACAGCTTACGATTCAGCCGTATTGGACGCTCGATCCGGCACAGCCGCTCACAGCCAGCGACGAACGCACCTTGATCGACTTGGAAGAGCAGTTAGCGATGGCGGTCGAGGCGCAGTTGGTTGCCGACGTAGAAGTTGGCGCATTTTTGAGCGGCGGCATCGATTCGAGCGTGGTGTGCGCGCTGGCGGCACGGGCACAGCCGCAGTTTCGCACATTTTCGGTGTCGTTTCCGGGGCTGCCCGCCTTTGACGAAAGCGAACCGGCGCGCCTCGTCGCACAGCATCTCCGCACCCAGCATCAGGAGATCATCGGCACGGCAAGTGCAGTGAATGATCTGCCGCGTATGACCGCATTATTTGCAGAACCGTTCGCCGTGTCGTCGGTCATGCCGCTGTATTGGATGTCACGCGAAGCGAAAAAGTACGTCAAAGTGGTGCTGACCGGGGACGGCGGCGATGAAGTGTTCGGCGGTTATCCTTGGCGTCACAGCCTGCTCGACGCCAAAATTGACCGCCTGCCCGCGTTTGGCGGCTTGCGGCGCGGATTCCCATCCGCTTACAACCGCTGGCATACCAGCTACGCGCAGAGCGTCATCCAACGTTTGAGCAGTATTCCGCTTTACGGACGGGAAGCTCTGCGCGACTGGAACTACGTTCAACAGTTCACCATCCTCAACGAAGCGGAGAAGCGCGCGCTTTACACACCCGCGTGGGCGGAGACGGTGCGCGATTATTCGACTGATCGCTTTTTGCTGGATAAGATGCCGCCGCCTTCGGTGGAGCGGCTGGCGCGCTGGCTTACCTTCGATCTCCGCACAACGTTACCCGACGAAATGCTGATGAAAGTGGATCGGGCGACGATGGCATGGGGCTTAGAAGCGCGCGTCCCGCTGCTCGATCACACATTGGTCGAATACGCGATACGCATTCCCCAGCATTTGAAGGTGCGCGGGAATAACGGCAAGTTAATCCTGAAACGGCTGTGTGAGCGGCTCGTCCCGCCGCAGATCGCCAACCGACCCAAGCACGGATTCAATACGCCGCTGGACGATTGGTTCCGGGGTGAACTGCGCCCGATGGTCGAAGACCTGTTAAGCGAACAGCGTGTCAAAGCGGCGGGTATTTTCGATCCCGGTGTGGTACGCCAATTGATCGACTGGCAGCGTACGCGCCCCGAAAAGGGACTCGCGAACGTCGTATTCACGCTGTTACAATTTGAATTGTGGCGTGAGCAGCAGACAGAGCGGCGGTGAACGTGGAACACTTCTTCAAATGCTTGAACTGTGGTGCATCATCCGGAGTCATGAGCGAGAAGACATGGATATGTACTACCTGTCAGCAGGAATATGCCGTCAAACACGGCATTCCGCTCCTTGTCCGCGATTGGCAACGCCATGCTGCCGAGATCGAGCAAGCCCAGAAGGTCAAGCCAAACTGGTACAGCGAAGAACAGCCCGTCGAAGCGGTCAGCCCATGGCGTCACCATTTGCGTAAACGCCGCGAATATGTTGAACGGGTGATCAAGGCGTATCTGGAACGATCCGGCAAACCTGCTGCCGACTCGCTGCTCGATCTGGGCTGTGGCGACGGCAATCAGCTAAGCTATTTACGCCAGTATGCCCACGCATCGTTCGGCAGTGATTACAACCTCACGCGTTTGGTGCGGGCGAAACTGCGCTTTGACGATACGACGTTTTTTCTGGCAGACATTCTGGATTACCCTGCTCAGGACGCCTTCTTCGAAATCGTGTTCTTCAACCACGTGATCGAGCATATTCAGGACGACATGCAGGCACTGGCAACCATCTACCGCATTTTGAAGCCACATGGACTGCTGATACTCGGAACGCCAAATGAGGGGGCGTGGTGGTGGCAACTTGCTTACAAACTTTCTCCGGAGACGCTGGAACGATCGGATCATGTGCAGTTTTACACAGCGCCTGTGCTTGAAGAACGACTCAAATCGGTGGGCTTTCGCGTGCAGCAGATCGAACATCTCGGTTGGGGTCCGCCTCACTGGGGGTTCGATATGCGTATCCGAAAATATCGAGTCGTCGATGATGCTTTTGAACGGATTGGACGTGCCGTGATCCCGCATCAGGCGTCGTCGCTGTATATGATCTGCACAAAATGAATTTTACGACTCAACCGTTCGAGCAGATTGAAAAATCGATTTGGGATGCCTTCGTGGATGCGTCCGATGAGGCGTGGCTGTTTCACCGCTATGATTTTCAGCCCATGCTTGCGACGTGGGATCGACGCGCGCTGAGTTTCGCAGTGCGCGACGATCGCGACATTCTGGCGATTGTGCCGCTGTTTCTGGTCGAGGATCAGCGTACGAAGTTGTCGCGGGTGCTGCGAGTCGCGCGGCTTGATGTATTCGGCGGGATCGCGCTCAAGAACGGGCTTGGCGAAAAGCACCGCCACAAAATCCTAACGTTTGCTTATGAAGAACTCCAGCGCCTTGCGCGTCAATACGACGTGATGGATTTAACCGCCGTGTTGATGCCGTGTACACCCGCCTATCGTGGCGAGCGGACACCGCGTGTCAACCCGCTGCTCGATTACGGCTGTGAGAATACACTTACGCAAACGTCAATG
>CALBRY010000382.1 GCA_937927665.1 uncultured Chloroflexota bacterium | reverse complement strand
AGAAACGGTGCGATCGGCGGCACATCAAGCGCTTGCAGATGTTCAGTTCGCAATGGGAAAACCGCTTCCCGCACCTGTCTAGCGGTTGCGCTAAGAATCAAAATCGGGGTGAGAAAATTTCTCACCCCGATCCATGTGTGTCAGATATTGCTAACTGCCAGATTCCGTCACTTCAGGCGTGATTTCTGGCAAAACATCCGGCAGAATTTCATTTTCCGGATCACACGGAATCACACGATCAACATCGGTGTGAAAGAGATATTCCGTATCGCCCGCTTGAATCACAATCCGATACCCCAGTGTCTCGTTCGGCGTCGATGCCTGACCGGGAACGGGGCAGCCTAGACTGGTATCACGCCACAGTAAAGCCTCAACCGAAACCACACGGATTCGGCGGGTCGGCAGTCCTGTTTGATCGGCAACCAACCCCTGCGCGATAAACGCCAGTTCCGCCGCTACCGGATCAACTTCTTCAAGCGGTGCATCCGACGGTACGGGCGTATCGACCGCAGTCGGCTCGATTTCGATAGTGACTCCCGGTGCGTCGGTGGCTTCAGGCGTTGGCGTTGGTGGGATCGGCGACGGAGTGAAAGTCGCAGTCGCCGGAATCAACGTGAACGTCGGCTCAAGTGTTTCTATCGACGCTTCAGCGGTACACCCAACAACTGATAGGGCGATCACCGCCGGCAGCAGAAATCGCCTCGCCTGTATCACCTTATTCGCTCGCATCCGAAAGCAGCGCCTCTTCAACCTGCGCTGTCGTCAAACCTTCAATACTGATGATCTTATCGCGCCCGGAAGCTCCGGCGACGATCTCAACGTGTTTGACGGGAATATCTAACTGAGCCGCCAGAAAAGCGATTAATTCCTCATTCGCTTCCGGCGTTTCAGCAATTGCGGCTCTCAAACGCACCTTGATCATGCCGTCCTGCAATCCGGCAAGTTCTGTTTGAGAAGCCCCCGGCATCGTCCGCACAGTGATCGCAGCACCGCTGCGGGCATCCGTAATGTTGATCCGTAGATTCCGTTTCAATGGCATGGCAGCCCTCTTTTGCACATCACGCAGCCGGTTACGCGTCATATCCGGCGATCATTCCTCATATCTTATCATGAGATTCCGCTGTGCCGCTAAAATATCACCGTCACCAGCACTTGAATGATCAGGATGACGATCAGCGGGCTGAGATCGATCATCATTCCCGCTGGCATCAGGTCACGAATTGGCTTGAGTACAGGCTCGGTCGCCTGAAAAAGGAATCGCACGATCGGGTTATACGGATCGATATTGGGGAACCAACTCAACAGGACACGAGCCAGAATCATCAGCATGTAGATTTGCAGGGCGTAGTAGATCAGAATCACGATTACAGTCTCCTCGACTTCCGTTACTCCACATTCATCATTCGCCGTTCGCCAAAGATCGCGCGCCCCACACGTACATGTGTCGCACCTTCTTCAATGGCAACCGGATAATCATCCGTCATACCCATGCTTAACGCCGGGAGTTCAATTCCGGAAGCGGCGTGAACAGCATCACGCAGCCGCCGCAGCGATTCAAATACAGGACGCGCCTGCTCCATCGTTTCGACAATCGGAGCCATCGTCATTAAGCCGATTACGCGCAGCCCTTCGAGCATCGCCAGCGATTCAACACTTCGGCAGAAATCGCCAAACAGGGCTTGATTTTCTGCCCAACCGTGAAGCGCGAAACCTTCTTTGCTCGTTTCGCCGCTCACATTCACTTCGATGAACACATCCAATCGTTTTTGAGCGTCTCGCGCCGCCTGTGCAAGTTTATCCGCTAGCCGGTCGCTGTCTAGACTGTGAACCGTGTCAAACAGCGGTACGACGTTCTTCGCCTTACGACTTTGGATATGTCCAATCATGTGCCACGCAACCGGAGAATCGATTCCCGCCGCGACAGCCGGAATTTTGACGATGCTTTCTTCTACGCGATTTTCGCCAAAATGTTGCACCCCGGCTTGAACCGCTTGTAGGACTGCCTCCGCTGGTTGGGTCTTGCTTACTGCGATCAATGTGACATCCGATGGATCGCTTCCTGCACGCCGCGCAGAATTCGAGATCACCGCGCGCACCGCTTCAATGTTTTCAGCGATTGTCATCATCTATCCTAAAGACAATACTGCGCCAAATCGTCCAGTGCTTCCTTTTTCGGCGCGGTGCGAAAAGAACTCATCTGTGTGTTCGGCAGTACAAATTCCCGCGATTTCGACCTGCGCAACGCCAACACGCTCCAGATCGCGGCGGTTTGCCTCCCACAGATCAAAATAGGCTGTACCATCATTGGCATCACGCCGAATAATCCCATCGACATCGCCAAAATATGCCCGTGCCGCTTCGACAACTTCTTCACCCACCTGATACCGCTGAACGCTGATCGAGGGTCCTATCGCGGCGCGAATATCCGCTGGATGAGAACCATAGGCGCGCATCATCGTTTTTGCGATTTTGGCACTCATTCCGGCAACCGTGCCGCGCCATCCCGCATGCGCCATCCCGATCACGCCCTTCACCGGATCATGAAGCAAAATCGGGGTGCAATCGGCAAAACGCATCGAAAGCGGCGTGTCGAGCTTATCCGTAAGCATGCCATCCGCCGCCGCAATCCAGCGCCGACCGCGCACAGGCGCATTCACGATCACCGTATCGACGCTGTGAACCTGCCAAACAGTACACACACGCCTATCTTCCACGCCGAGCGCATGAAACATGCGCTCATGATTCGTGCGGACTGCCTGTGGACGGTCGCCAACATTGCCGCCCAAGTTCAGCGAATTGAAGGCACCGCCGCTTACCCCACCCAAACGGGTGAAAATACCGTGTTTGAGTCCGGCAAATGATGCGAACTCGTAATAGACGATCTTGTCGTGTTCGCGGCGCTCCACAAACTTACCTTTTCTCTCGTTCGATTCGGTATATTATGCCTGTTTGCCGCATTATCTGACCAGAGCCGATCCATGTCACTTACTAGTTACACTG
>CALBRY010000381.1 GCA_937927665.1 uncultured Chloroflexota bacterium | reverse complement strand
CGTCTCTCAAAACCAGTCCTTGCCGATGCCGAAATCGCTCAAGTAAGCATTCCCCTGCTCATCAAGCAGGATGTTATCAGGTTTGATATCACGGTGAACGATCCCGCGCACATGGGCGAAGGCAAGCGCATCACACACTTGATCGATGATCTTGACTGCGTTCGCCAGTTTCAGCGGTTTTATCCGCAGCAGGGATCGCAGACTGCCACCACGCAGCCAGCGCATGACCAGAAAGGCAGTGCCATCTTCATCACGCCAGAAATCAAACAACGGGACGATATGGAGATGATCAAGCTGCGCGACGGTACGCGCTTCGGCTTCAAAGCGAAGGATGAACTCCGGCTGCGTGGCGCGTTCGGGCAGAATGACCTTAACCGCGACTTCCCGGTTTAAGGCGGGTTGAAAAGCGCGATAAACCGCGCCAAAACCACCCGCGCCGATTCGTTCGCGTAGTTCATAACCCCGGATTGTTTTTCCGCTCCAGTCGGTCATGGGTGACTCACAGGGAAGATACTTGCAGATGTTTGTTTTTAGTATAGGAGGCGCACAGGGCAATTGCAATTGGCGCACCCGTGACAATCGTGTGCATGACCTGTATCTTTAGCATAGATTTAAGGGGTGTGGGCAGCAGGGGGCGGAACGTGATCGATTTGAGAGAACTCCCGATTTTTGCATCATTTGATGATGATGAACTGGCGTGTTTCACAACGCCGGGTTATGAGTATCAGATCGACGCTGGAACGGTGATCTGTGCGGAAGGCGATCCGCCGCGCGGGTTGTTTATTTTGCTGGAAGGCGAACTCGAAATTATCAAGATGATCGGCGGGGAAGAGCGGCTGTTGGCGATCATGGAACCGGGTTCGTTTGTGGGCGAAATCTCGCTGCTTACGGGAATGCCGCATACTGCGACCGCCCGCGCGACGGCGTCGAGTCGTCTGCTGCGGTTTCAGCCTTCGCAGTTTGAGGGTGTACAGGAATCGCCCGTTATTGCGCTGCTGCTGCGTACGATGGCGGAGCGTCTAAAAAATACCGAGCAGTCGATACAAACGCATCAAAAACTGTCTGCGCTGGGCAAGCTCGCCGCCGGATTGGCGCACGAGATCAATAACCCGGCGGCGGCAAGTCTGCGCGCGATTGAACAACTTCCGGAGATCATGGCACATCAGCAAGCGCTTTTACTCCAGCTTGCGCGGTATCGCTTGAATGCGGCTCAGATCGAAAGGCTGCGCGAGGTTGAACGCGGGCTGATCGAACGGTCGATGAAACCGCTGTTTATCAATCCGCTGGAGCGTTCCGACCGCGAAGAAGCGCTGATCGCATGGCTGGATGAACGTGCTGTTGCGAATGCATGGGAAATTGCGCCGCCGCTGGTGAATGCGGGGGCGACTGAAGCTGATCTTGCGGCGTTGGAATCGGTGATCGGCATAGAAGCACTCGGAGAAGCGCTCGCATGGCTTGAAAACGCGATCACCAGCGCGGAGTTGATGCGGACGATCAACACCGGAATGCACCGCATCGTCGATCTTGTTAAGGCGGTGAAAGAATATTCATACATGGATCAAAGCGCAGTGCAAGACGTGGATATTCATGAAGGACTCGATAATACGCTCAAAATGCTGGGGCATAAGCTCAAGTCGGTACAGGTGATCCGCGACTACGATCCCACACTGCCGCGTGTTACGGCTTACGGAAGCGAACTTAATCAAGTATGGACGAACCTGATCGATAATGCGATTGACGCTGTAGGCGGCAAGGGCGCTATTACGCTGCGAACATGGCACGAAAGCGACCGTGTGATCGTTGAAGTGTGCGATAACGGCACGGGGATTCCTCCCGAACTACAACAGCGCATTTTTGAGCCATTTTTTACGACCAAAAGCATCGGGTTAGGAACGGGGATCGGCTTAGATATGGTCTGGAAAACGATCGTCGTTCAGCACCGAGGGAATATTCAGGTGGATTCCGTGCCGGGGGATACGCGCTTTATCGTATCGCTGCCGATTCACCGTGCTGATTCGGACGAACGCCAATGAGCGATGTTCCGGTCAACCGTATTCTGTGCGGGGATGCTCTGGATGTGTTGAAGGCGCTTCCGGCGGATTGTGTCGATGTCATCTTTGCCGATCCGCCGTATAACTTGCAGTTGAATGGCGAATTGTGGCGTCCCAACCTGACTCGCGTTGATGCGGTAGATGATGCGTGGGATCATTTTGACAATTTCGCCGCATATGACACGTTTACCCGCCAGTGGTTGAGCGGCGCATGGCATATCCTGAAACCGACAGGAACGATCTGGGTGAGCGGCACGTATCACAATATCTTCCGTGTTGGCGCGATTATGCAAGACCTCGGCTACTGGGTGCTGAATACGATCATCTGGCACAAACCAAACGCGATGCCTAATTTCCGGGGAACACGCTTCAAGAATGATGTCGAAGTCGTGATCTGGGCAAAAAAGGGCGATCGCGGCGCATACACATTTCGTCATCATGAAATGAAGGTGTTCAACGAGGGGAAGCAGCTCGGATCGCTCTGGTCGCTCCCGATTTGTACGGGGGCGGAGCGCCTACGCGATGCGGATGGCAAGAAACTGCATCCTACACAAAAACCAGAACTGCTTTTGGAACGGATCATCACTGCAAGCACCCGACCCGGAGATCTCATCCTTGATCCGTTTTTAGGAACGGGAACAACGGCGGCGGTTGCCAAACGCTTAGGGCGAGACTGGATCGGGATCGAGCGTGAAACCGCCTACATTGAAGCGGCGCAGAAACGGATCGACTCGGTTGAGCCGCTCCCTGATGATGACCCGCGTCTAAGTACTGAGGATAAACGCCCCCGACGGGTTGCGTTCAAGACATTGATCGCGGCGGGTTATTTAGCTGTTGGCGAAGTGCTTACGCTGGACGCTCCGCAGATGAACGCCGTGATTCAACCGGATGGACATCTTGCGACGGAATGGGGTGATCAGGGATCGATACACGGTTTGGCATCTATGCTCAAAGATGTCCCATCGGTGAACGGTTGGAAACACTGGCAGTACCGCGCTTCTGATGGACAGATGGAAGTGATCGATGTGCTGCGGCGTCGATACCGGGATGCACAGCGAAACGAAGGGTAATCGTGGGTCACTGACCTGCATTTTGTGTGATACGATGAGAATATTGTAACATCAGCCAGCATGTGAAAATGAGCAACAACACACAGCGAAATTACCGTCGTTACGAAACGATGCGAACTCCGCCGCAGCAAACTCAGCCGAACGCGCCGCTTCCCGGAACGCAGCAGAATCCTCCGGCGGGGGCAGACTATACGCGGGGATACACACAAACCGCGCGGCAACCGTCGCAGCACACCATGCCCAATCAGCAGAACACCCGCCCCGCACCGCCGCCGGGGGTGACTCAACCTGCGCCGCCTTATGGGGATCAGTCGCACGTAGGCGGCTATCAAGCACCGATTCCATCAGCACCGCCACCGCAACCGCGTCCACCACAAGCCGCCCGTGCCCGCAATCAGAACGGAATCAGCGCGTGGTTGATCGCCGCGATTCTGGGAATTATCGGGATGGTTGGCGCACTCATGATGGTGGCGCTGATCGTCGTTGCGGCGGTATCGCCGGAGCGGATTGAACAAGGTGTGCGTGTGGCAGGATTTGATGTCGGCGGCATGACTTATGAAGAAGCCGCCGCCGCGATCGCTGCGATTCCCGAACTTCAAATCGCGCTGGTCGATGGGTCGCGCTCGTTTCAGGTACGCCTGAGTGATCTCGGCGGCATACTTGACCCTGCGGCGACGCTCGATTCGGTCAAGTCTGCCGGACGCGATGCGAATGTTTCACCCGTGATCACGCTTGACCTCGCGCAAACTCAGTTTGGTTTGGTCGCGTTGAGCGATACGATCAACATTGACGCCGTACCGGGTAATCCGCCGCAAATCGGGCGCTCGATGGAAATTCCGGTCATGCTCGATCGGATGCGTACTGACCCGACCGGGGAATTGGCAGACGGCATTTTTGAACTCAACATGATTGAGATTGTCCCGCCGCCACCGCTCACGGGCGTGAATGCGAATCCCGATGCGCGTACTGTGCATGTGGTCGAGATTGGGCAAGAACTCGCCTTGATCGCCCGTCAGTACGGTGTGACGCTGGATGACATTCTCTACTACAACGAGATCAGCGATCCTGACCTGATTTATATCGGTCAGGAACTCGTTATTCCGGCGGCGGGCGAGTATGTACCGATCAATCCGCCGCCTGCACCGCTTCAGCAGGGGAGAGCGATCGTCGTATCGGTCGCAGATCAGCGGATTTATGCTTACGAAAATGGGCAGCTTATCCGCTCACATTTGACCAGCACCGGATTACCAGAGACTCCCACCGTCCTTGGCGATTACCGTATCTACGTTAAGTATCAGGCGACTGATATGTCGGGTCCCGGGTATTTTCTGCCACAAGTGCCTTACACGATGTATTTTTATCAGGGGTACGGCATTCACGGGACATACTGGCATAACAGCTTTGGTAGAGCGATGAGTCACGGATGCGTCAACCTGCCGACCGATGAAGCGCAGTGGTTTTTCAACTGGGCAGAAGTGGGTACGCTGGTGCGGGTGATCTGATAGATCAACGCAAAGGCGCTTAGTCTGTCGCTGCGCCTTTGCGTTTTGGATAGTGGCACCGAGATAATCGTTTCCTCGCTTACAGTGGAACCCCCGACCACGGATTCACGCATTTTGACGGAACTTCCCATGCTGCCGACTTTTAAATAGACTGACATAATCGAAATAGTGCGGCATTTGTTGGAAAAAGCGATTACCCGTAGTATAGTACCAAAACAGCATTCTCTCTCATTGAGCCTGCATGGGTGCGTCGATGCGTATCTTTATCAGTTACAGTCGAGTCGACCGGCAGTTGTGCGTGGACTTAGCATCACGTTTGCGGCGCGTCTATGGGTATGAAAGCACCTGGTTCGACGAGACGCTGCATGCGGGTGAAGTCTGGTGGCAGGAAATTCTTGATCAGGTGGCGAGATGCGATATTTTCCTGATCATGATGACCCGCGAAACCTTCGATTCCGAATACTGTCAGGCGGAATTGAAGGATGCTCGACGCCTGAATAAGGCGCTGCTGCCAGTGCTGGTCCGTGCGCGTACCGATATTCCGGATCATCTCAAGCACATTCAATATGTGGATATGTCAGCGGGAATCAATGCTGATAATATCGCCGAGTTGTATGCAGCAGTTGAGCAGATTCAGAAACGGCTGGAAGCCAAACCGAACGCCACCCCTCTTTCCGCAGAACCGACGCCAAAACCTCAGCCTTCCAGTGCAACCCCGACCGAAGAGCTTCGGCGCGTCAAAACGATGTCACGCGGAGCCTTTGTGTTGGGTGGGGTGGGGCTTGTCGCGCTCGCCATCGCAGTGATTTTCTTATTGGCGGCTCGCGGTCCGGATGATAGTGCGGATTTAAGCCCTCGCGTCCAGACCCAGATTGCTGAACTCAGCTTTACACAAATCGCCGCAATGCAAGCAGGCGATTCCACCGATTCACCGTCTTCGCAGTCCACATTTGGTGCCAGACCGCCAGAGTCTAATGTTCTGCCGACATCAACCTTACCGCTTGAAGAAACGGTGACATTAGCCGCCGCACTCGATCCGACATCATCACCGACCTTTACTCTTGAACCGACGACAACGTTTACAGCAACAACTACTTTTACATTAGTGCCAACAGCAACGCCCACCGCATCCGCAACGGCAACCGAGACGCTGCAACCGACGCCGATCCCATTCGAATTGGTTATTGGCACGCTGGATGCACAGGGAACGCTAGAGCAGTTCCTGTTCCAGACGGCGACCGCAACCTTATGGACGCCGACGATTACGCCGAATGCATCGCAGACACTCGAAGCGCTGTTAGTGCAGCGTACGGCAGTTATCGAAACACAGCGGGCGCAAGACGCGACGAATACGGCGATGCTCTTTACACCGACTGCGAGTCCTACCACGACCAACACGCCAACCATCACTCCAATCCCGACTTCAACCTTGACCATTGGCGTGCTCTCGCGAGCGTTGGCATTTATGACGGTCACCACAAATGACGGTTGGGAACCTTACATTGAGGTTTTCGGCGGCATTGAAATGGCGCTGGTTCCGCGCGGCTGTTTCCAGATGGGTACGGAGGCGGGCACGACGGATGAACGCCCCTTGAGTGAGCAGTGTATTGATACACCGTTTTGGATTGATGTGACGGAAGTGACGAACGGTGCATGGGGATTCGCCGGAACATTCACCGGGAGCAATCGTCCGCGTGAACGTATGACTTGGTTTGAAGCACGCGACTTTTGCGCCGCACGCGATGCGCGCTTGCCAACTGAGGTTGAATGGGAGTACGCGGCACGCGGACCTGATGGACTTCTATACCCGTGGGGCAGTGAATTTATCGCGGATTCGGTCTTTTATGCAGGCAGCGAAGGTGACGCTACGTTTGATGTGGGGCTGCTTGGCAGCGGTCGCTCATGGGTTGGTGCATACGATATGGGTGGGAATGTATGGGAGTGGGTGAGTTCAAACTTCGCACCCTACCCGTATAGCGGCACTGATGGACGCGAAAACAGCCAAAGCCGCTCGATTGCGCGTGTGGTGCGCGGGGGATCGTTCACATCCGATGCAACTAACTTACGGGCAACATTCCGCCGTCCGCTTCTGCCCGACAGCAGCTTCCGCGATGTCGGCTTACGCTGCGTCAAAAACCTTGCCGCTCCGGAAGAATAAAATCAACCTGTTTGCAAGCGAAAACATCCTCTCATTGAGGATGTTTTTCTTTATACATAGGACTCTGAGGATAAATTAAGTGCCTGTGTTTGATTGGAATTGTCTAAATTGCACATATTCAAAGAGCACAGAGCATTTGATTTGCCGCCGCTGCTAAAGCTATACTTCGTTGCATACGCAATTGTTGCGGAGTGAACAATGTCCGCCGCGCCTGACATGCCTCAACCAAGTTTGCCTTACTCCCAGTACCGCCTGATTCACGATATCTATGTGTTTCTCGATGCAGGAGATACGATCGCGCTTGGTGAGTTTCAACTGACGCCTTCGCAGTACACTTTGATCATGCTCCTTGACGCTGGTGACGGGCAAAATTTGATTCGTCTTGCTGAACGGATGCTGGTTGCACGTAGTACGATTACACGCCTTATCGATCAACTTGAAGGCATGGGATTAGTCGGGCGGGTAAATGATCCGGATGATCGGCGCGCGCTGCGGGTGGCACTCACCCCGGTGGGCGAAAGATTGCGCGAAGGCGCGTATATTGCTCATGAAGATTCATTGGCTCAGCGCTTTTCAGTGCTCAGCGCCGATGAGCAGGAACAACTGCACGTTCTATTACGCAGGTTGCGCGACTCTCTGCTAGCAGGGATTTCACAGCCACAGACCATCGATGTTAAGCGCTAAACGCGGCGTGCAAACAACGCGTTGAACGATACTTAATGTGAAGGGGGTGATGCAGCGTGACGTAACGCCTCACGCAGCGGCTCTCGTTTAATAGGTAGACATTTGCCTGATGGAGAAGTTTCCATGAAACGTACTCTCTTGTTGGCGGCGCTCCTCGTGATCGCTAGCCTTGTACTTTCCGCTCCCATCGCCGCACAGGATCGTGCAGATCTGCTGATTTGGGCGGACTCCACCCGCGCTCCCGCGCTGCGTCCCATCCTCGAAGCCTTCAGCGCTGAATACGGCGTTACTGCCGAAGTTCAAGAAATCGCCATGGGCGATATTCGCGCTAACCTGCCCGTTGCAGGTCCGGCGGGCGAAGGTCCCGATATTATCGTCGCAGCACATGACTGGATTGGCGAACTCGTGCTGAACGGCGCTGTCGTTCCGATTGACCTCGGCGACACTGCAGAATTGTTCAACCCGTCCGCACTCGGATTGTTCACATATAACGGCGAATACTACGGTATGCCTTATGCCGCCGAAAATGTTGCTTTCATTCGCAATTCGGAACTTGTTCCGGACGCTCCGGCGACATGGGACGATGTTCGCGCAATTACCGAAGAACTCGTTTCATCGGGCGCAAGCCAATATGGTTACATCATTCAGACCACCGACGCGTACCACTTTTATCCGGTGATGAGCGCGTTTGGCGGCTATCTGTTTGGTCGCGATGACGCTGGAAATTACGATGTCAACGATGTAGGGATCGACAGCGAAGGCTCGATCGCTGCGCTGACGTGGATCGAAGAAATGGCGCGCGCCGGATACATTCCGCCCGCCGTCGATTATGACGTAATGCATACTCTGTTTGAAACCGGCGACGCTACCATGATCATCACCGGTCCGTGGGCGATGAACCGCATCCGCGCGAGCGGCGTACCCTATGCGATCAGCCCGATCCCGGCGGGTCCCGGTGGTCCTGGCACCCCGTTCATCGGCGGTCAGGGCTTCATGATCAGCGCGTACAGCGAAAATCAACTGCTGGCGGAATCGTTCTTGATCGATTACATGGCGACCGAAGACTCGATGCGCGCGCTGTATGACGCTGATCCGCGTCCGCCCGCCTTCCTGCCGGTACTCGAAGCGCTTGACGATCCTGATTTCGCGGCTTTCCAAGAAGCTGGCGCGGTGGGTGTTCCTCAGCCGAGCGTCCCCGGTATGTCGTCGGTGTGGGGTGCATGGGCAAATGGTATTCAGTTCGTCATTCAGGGTGACCTCGATGCAGTGACCGCGTTCACTGACTCGGCGGCGCAGGTGCGTGAAATCATCGCCGCTGGCGGTGTGGTTGCAGCACCGGGAGATTCGGCGGCAGGTGATATGCCTCCGGAAGATGGTCCGCAGATGGTGTCGATCCCCGGTACGGTCAACAGCCCGATGGGATGCCCGGGTGATTGGCAGCCTGAATGCGCTGAAGCGCAGCTTGCTTATAACGCCAACGGCAACGTATGGATGGGTTCGTTCGATCTCCCGGCGGGCAGCTATGAATACAAAGTTGCGCTCAATGGGACATGGGACGAGAACTATGGCGGTCGTGCTGATCGTGACGGCGCAAATGTGGCGCTCGAATTGGCTGAAGACACGACGGTGACGTTTGTCTACAGCAATGAAACCCACTGGGTCGCGGACAGCGTAACCAGCGTGATCGCCAGCGTACCCGGCAGCTATCAGGATGAAATCGGATGCTCTGGTGATTGGGCACCGGAATGCCTGCGCTCGTGGCTGCAAGATCCGGATGGCGATGGTGTGTATGAATTCAGCACCGACGCAATTCCGGCGGGCGACTATGAAGCGAAGGTTGCCATCAATATGACGTGGGATGTCAATTACGGCGCAGAAGGCACGCGTGATGGTGCAAACCTCACCTTCAGCGTTCCGAGCGATGGCACGGTTGTCGTGTTCAGCTTCGACAGCAGCACCAACCTGTTGACGATCACCGTCGGCGGCTGATGCGATGAGCACGGCTGCTGCCGATTCGAGAGGCTCTCAAGGCTCGAGAGGGCCTCTCGTTTCTTCCCTACTTTCCACTATTTTGCGCCTCGTGCTGATTGGGATTGCCGATGCCTCTGCCCTGTGGTTAGGGATTTCTATCATTCAGGATGGAAATATCTTCCTCGGGGCAACAATCCTAGCTACGGCACTGCTGCTGACGATCATCATCGTCGTCCCGAAACTTTCTCCGCTGCGCTGGATATCGCCTGCGCTTGGGCTAATCGCGCTGCTGGTCATTTACCCGCTTGGATACACCGTTTACGTGGCGTTCACCAACTTTAGTGATGGACACCGCTTTACGAAGCAGGAAGCAGTCAACCTGCTGTCTCATGAGCTGTATCTCCCCGAAGGGTCAGCGAATTACCAATGGGAAATCTTTCGTGATGCGAACGGCGCATATGCGCTGTGGCTTCGCGCTGAAGATGGAACTGCCTTTTTTGCGACTCAAACCGATATTTTCGAAGAAGTCATCCCCAATGAAACCGGCGAAGCACCGTTCACTGATGATGGTGTCCCGACTGCTTACACCGGATATTCTCTGCTTTCCGGCGGTGAGCGATTCCGCGCCCTGAATGAAGTACAGGGTCTTCAGTTTGGTGATCCCGAAAATCCGGTTGGTATTGCTTCCAGAAACTCCGCTGGTGCGTTCCGCCAACGTTGGGTTTACGACGCAGACACCGGGACACTCACCGATATGGAGAATAACCTTCCGTATCGTGCTGACGATGCGACCGGGGATTTTGTCGCTCCGAATGGGCAAACCGCACCGGTAGGCTTCTGGGTTACGATCGGGCTTGACAACTTCGCCCGCATTTTTGCAGAGGAATTGATCGATGGTCCTCTGCTGCGTGTGTTCCTGTGGACAATCGCCTTCGCCTTCTTCTCGGTGGTCACATCGTTCGGGCTTGGGTTGGCGATGGCGCTGGTGCTCAATAGAACCTTCCCCGGTATTCGCGTGGTTCGCTCGCTGCTGATCATTCCTTATGCGATTCCCGGCATGATCAGTATTTTGATCTGGCGCGGCATGCTCAATCCGAATGTCGGCGTGTTGGCGACGAATATGCAAGATGTGTTCGGATGGGCTCCGCCATTCTTCGAAGATCCGTTTTGGGCGAAGATCGCGATTCTGTTGGTCAACTTGTGGCTGGCATATCCGTATTTCATGCTGATTTGCAGCGGCGCGCTTCAGGCAATACCGTCGTCGATCTACGAAGCTGCTGAGGTAGACGGAGCCAGACCGCGTGATAAGTTCTGGAATTTGACGCTGCCGCTTCTGCTGGTCGCGGTTGGTCCGCTGCTGGTCGCATCGTTCACGTTCAATTTCAATAACTTCCTGTTGATCGAAGCCTTGATGGGCGGCGGTCCGCCGATGGTCGGAACATCTGCGCCGCCTGTGGGTCACACAGACAACTTAATCAGCTATACGTTCCGGTTCGCATTTTCGGCAGGTGGGACGCGTGACTACGGTTTTGCCTCAGCAATCGCTATCGTCATCTTCTTTATGGTCGGTGCGCTCACGCTGATTCAGTTCCGCTTCACCAAGCGATTAGAGGAGATCGGGGAAAATGTCTAATCAAGCGGCACCCGTGACCGTGATCCGAGAAGCTGCATCGGGCAGCGTGGTACAAAGCTCGTTGATAGGGCAAATCGTGCGTATCGTGATCATCGCGTTCGCCTTGATTTTCGCTTTGTTTCCGGTCATCTGGATTACTTCGGCGGCGTTTAACCCGGCGGGATCGATGGTCAGCCAATCGTTGATCCCGCAGAATGTCAACAGCATCGATGATCTGTTGGTCAACTTTCGGCGGCTGTTCGATGATCCACAGGTTCCATTCTGGAACTGGATGTTCAATTCGATCATGGTCGCAGGAATTTCGACGATCCTGATCGTTTTGATTACGGCGCTGAGCGCTTATTCGTTCTCGCGCTTTCGCTTTCGCGGACGGCGGACACTGCTGTTGAGTTTGCTGGTTATTCAGGTATTCCCGAATATTCTCGCGATGGTTGCGATCTATTTGATGTTAATTCAGTTGGGGCGCTTCGTTCCGCTGTTTTCGCTCAATTCGCATGGCTCGCTGATTCTGGTTTATGTCGGCGGCGGAATGAGCGTCAATATCTGGCTAATGAAAG
Source organism: uncultured Chloroflexota bacterium (assembly GCA_937927665.1). Taxonomy (GTDB): domain Bacteria; phylum Chloroflexota; class Anaerolineae; order Aggregatilineales; family Phototrophicaceae; genus Flexifilum. The sequence continues at coordinate 1,421 of CALBRY010000381.1, read as the reverse complement.
GCTTTTTCGACTCGATTCCGCGTGATATTGACGAATCGGCGCTGGTCGATGGCGCGACCCACTGGCAGACATTCTGGAATCTGATTTTTCCGCTGGTACGTCCGATTCTGGCGGTCGTGGCGGTGCTGTCGTTTGTCGGTACGCTGAACGAGTTCTTGCTTGCCCGCATCATCTTGACTGACCGCGAAAATTGGACGCTGATGGTTGGGTTGTATAACTTCGTTACCGCCGAGTTTACCGATGACTGGGGCGTGTTCGCGGCGGGGGCATTGATCGCTGCAACGCCGATCGTCGTGCTGTATATGAGCTTGCAGCGCTATATCGTCGGTGGGTTGACGGTTGGCGCAGTGAAAGGCTGATGGATGGATCACATTTTTGGGACGTTTGCCACCGATGAATTGAAAGTTGTTCATCACCGCGCCAGCCGCCGGGGGATTCAGCACATGGGCATGATTAGCCCGCTTGATCCCAAACCGGGGGAAGCAGTCGAAATTCGGGTGCGTGTTGGCAGCGATACCAGCATCGATCAGATTGTGTGTTATTACACGGTTGATGGCAGTATTCCTGTCGGTAATCGCGGCGCTGTGGTCAATGGCGCCGCGATCCGGTTGGAGCATGTCGGAGTCGAATGGGACTCGATCACATGGGGATATGTCGCATGGTGGCATGGGGTAATTCCCGCACAGCCGGATAATACAACCGTGCGCTATGTGATCAGCGGATGGGCGGAGGCAGAACCCGAAGTCTTTGCCGATTACCCGAACGTACAGCGAACCGCCGAACAAGCGGCAGGCGCATTTTTCAAAGGAGAAGAACCTCCAACCGAACCGCCGGGTGATCCGCTTGCAGCGACGGTGTTCAGCTATCGTGTCGATACGCTCACACTGCCGGACTGGGTGCCCACGAGCATCTGGTATCACATTTTTGTCGATCGGTTTTATCCCGGTGATGGGAAGTCGTGGATTCAAACGGACGATTTGAACGGAATCGTTGGCGGAACGCTGTGGGGCGTGTGCGATAAGCTCGATTACCTGTGTGATCTGGGTATTAATGCCATCTGGCTGAGCCCGATATGGATCGCGCCATCGCATCACGGCTACGACGTTATCGACTATATGCAGATTGAGCCGCGCTATGGTGGTACGGAAGCGCTCAAGGCGCTGGTGGATGCGGCGCACGCACGCGGAATCCGGGTGGTGCTTGATCTGGTGTGTAACCATATTTCGCACCTCAATCCAATGTTTGCCGAAGCGCTGCATGACCGGAACAGCCGCTACCGTTCATGGTTCACATTTGATGACAGCGAACTCGGATATCGATCATTTTTCGGCGTCAAGGACATGCCGCAGGTGAATCTGGATAATCCCGAAGCGCGCGCATGGATGATCGACATCGCGCGGCACTGGATTCGGGAATGCGGC
>CALBRY010000380.1 GCA_937927665.1 uncultured Chloroflexota bacterium | reverse complement strand
CATGGTGGTGTGAAGCGGTGAGCCGCCGGGGTTGTGCTTGGCAACCACAAGGAAATGATGGGCTTTGCTCGCAAGGCTGATCCACATCTTTTCGCCGTTGAGGATGTATTTATCGCCCTTGCGGATCGCGGTCGCATTCATGTTGACGACATCGCTGCCGACGTTCGGCTCGGTTAAGCCGAAAGCCGCGTATTTTTCGCCGCGCGCTTGCGGAACGAGGAAGCGCTGTTTTTGATCTTCCGTCCCCCACTGGAGGATCGCTTGGCTGTTCAAGCCATGATGCACGGACATGATTACGCGCAGATGGGTATCGGCGCGTTCGAGTTCCTCGCAAACCAAGCCGAGTGTGATGTAATCGAAGCCCTGACCGCCATAACGAACGGGAATGCTGATCCCTAAAATGCCAAGCTCCGCCATACGGGGGAGAAAAGCGGGATTCATTTCCTGCTTGCGATCCCATTCGCCAATGACAGGGATGACTTCGCGGCGCGCAAACTCGCGTACCATTTTTTGTACTTCTAGATGTTCACCGGTGAGTTGAAAGTCCATTGTATTTTTCCTTCGATCAAACTGGTGCAGATTATACGGAATCGAGGGCGCAGGTTCTAGCGGAAAAGCACAAATGCGCGAATGATCACTGATTCTTACAGCCTTGCGCCCCTCTTCGAATTCGAGGAGGGGCGCAAAAGGCAAAGCTGTCACTTTAGGAGGCGGCTTCCGTCGCTTCGGGCGTGGGGCAGTTGACTTCCGGGGTAGCGTCGATTGTGCCGCCGGGGGTGGCAGTAAAATCAAATTCAAGCAGAACTTCATCGCTCACGTTCGCGACACCGGGTGCGTTCGGGATGGTAAGTTGGAACATCTCGCGGGTAACAGTAGCGGCGGCATAGCCTTCGATCCATGTGGTGCTGACCGGGGTCACGGTCAAGTCGAAGGTGACTTCTTGTGTGATGTCGCGCACGGTGAGACTGCCGGTCACCTGAAAATTGAACGGTTGGCAGGTGGTCACGGTAGCGGGAAGTCCGGTGATGCCTGTCGGCACGAACTCGCTGAACTCGAAACGATCCTCGACTGATTGCAGAATCAAGCCGCGAAGCGCGCGATTGCGAAACTCGTTATCGGTCGCCAGTGTGCGGGCATTGATGCGAATCGTACCGACTTCGGAGGCGGACGGATCGGCAAAATCGACGCGAATATCGCCCGCGATTTCGCTGGTGCGTCCGACGACACGAACCGGACGTCCGGCGAGGGTTTCATCTAGACTGAAGCGGACTTCGCTTGCTGAAGAGACGATCGAAAGGACGTTTTCACCGGAGAGCGGCGGGGCGCTGATCGCCTCACTTGCTTCGCCCGATCCCCCGATTGCCATCAAAATGACGAGCGCCAGCACGCCGATCACGGCGAGAGCGGCGATTCCGATGACCACGAATCGGAGGGTGGTGTTTGGCTTTTTCGCGGATGTTTCCGACTTCAGACTCATGGAGACTCCTTAAAAAACAGGATGCATAGGACGGTTTGCGCTCATGATACGATGCGATCCTGTGCGTCAGATGAGTCTTGGACGCGGGAAATTTCAAAATCGCACGAGATTTCTACAAGTCTTTGAGAAAGATCACACAATCGCTTTATGAATTTCGTCTACAATCAAGGTTATGATCCAGCGCGCCTTATGATCATCGCACTTTCTTGAGGCGGACATGAATACTCCAACTAAACGCGGTTTCACCGTAGAACGTCTGGGGGCGCAGCAGAACATCCTCGCCTATCGTTTCTATGATCTCACTCACCCAACAGTTGACGCATGGGCGCAGAGCATCAAGGTGGAATATGGCAAGTGGGAGCATGATTGTCTGCGGACAATGCTCGACTTGCGTCCGGCAGGCGGGCTTATCATGCCGTATGCGATTAACGCGGCGCGTCCACTTGCGGCACTGCGACCGGAACTGATCGGTCGGCTGGCGATTATCGTCCATAGTCGCTTGTCCGCGCAGATCATGTCTACTGCCATCCGCGCCAATCTGAATACGCGCCGCCGCCGCTTGATCTTTGCCGATGAACTGACCGCGATCGCATGGCTGTTGAGGAATGATTAAAGCGATGCGCCCCGCCTTCCTCTCCAAACTTTTGTTTAGAGAGGGGCGGGCGAATTTCATGTGTCGTCGGGACGTGTACCGATGTGAACTGAACCTAACGGCAGAATATCGCCTGTTTCGCCGTTGATGCCGATGCCGGGCAGCGGTTCGACGGTTTGCCAGTTGTAGACGCTCATAACGGCGGTGTAATCGCCGGGTGGCAGTCCCGTCAGCGAGAGTTCACCCCACCAGCAGCTATCCCCCGCCTGCACCCCTTGATCGACTTGACGCACTGCTGTTCCACTTGAATCGAGCAGGTACACCCCCGCCGAGTACGTATCGGACGGGGCGGCACTGTCGATCCCCAACCAAACAACGGCGCGATCCGGCAGAACATCCACGGCACCGATTGGGCGGACGATGATCATGTCCCCAAAACGCAGCGCAGGCGTGCGGGTGTCCGTTCGTGCATACGCGTAAATTTCCATAACGTCCGTCTGCTCCAGCACGGTACAGCGCTGATAACCGCGCTGACCGAGTAAATGCTGAAGGAGCGCCCATTCGCGCATTTCCCAGAGGGGTGTCACCAAGAGCCAAACGCGATCCCGTCCGGCAATGGCATTTTCAAAGCGGTTGATAAAAGCATCGAGCGTGACCGAGGTTCGCATATCGAGGATCGAAACGCGATCAACGCCGAAATAATGCACGAGCGGTTCGGCATGAATATTGGGGACGACTTCCGTACCGACATAATCGATCACGGATGCATCATCCGTCAGATAGGGGTGGAGTGCGGCAGCCATTTCGCGGATTGGCGGCGGATAGGTGTCCTGCATCACCATTCCAAAACGCGGCTCACTGCCGACTACGATCGCAGGGACGATCCAGAGGATGAGCAGAATCGGATACGGAATGCGGCGGCGGTGGAGTTCAGCCGCGCCTAACCCGCCGATCAGCGCGTAGAGCGGCATCAGGGCGATTGCATAACGAATCTCGCTGACGCTGACGGCATAAAACACGGCTAACGTGATGGGCATGAGCAGGATCAACAAGCCCCACGCGAGTTTTGCGCCGCGTGTGAATACGCTGAAGATCGCCAACAGCACAAACAAGATCGTGCCGGTGCTGCTGAACACATAAAAGGTGGTGGTGGCAATCCGCCCCAGCAGTTCGAGATCAACGGCGGCGCGCTCCATCGCTTGTGTACGCTGTGCCGCATAAAACAGGGCGCTCACCCACGGGAGGAACAGCGCCGCCGGAGATGCCAGCGCAAGTGAAGCGGCGATCCAACCCTGTCGGCTCGATGCGCGGCGAAGTCGGCTGAGATGCCAGATGCCGATCACGCCGTAAACAAGAAGCGCGTAGGGGTGCATGTACAGAAACATGCTTCCGGTCACGGCAACGGCTAGATATGACAATGATCGGCGGCGGGGCTGGACGGCGATCCGCCAATAGGCATACAAGAACGCGATCGCGCAGGCAAGATAGAGTGTATAGACGCGCATTTCGTGGGTGTAATAGAGAAACCATGCGCTCCCACCTAGCAGCGCCGCCGCGCACACTGCCGCCACCGGACTCCGGCTGATCGCCAGCGTGAACCGAGCCATCAGCGCGATAGCGATCAATCCGGCGAACAGACTCAGCGCCCGCCCCGTGAACTCTGACCAGCCGACGGTATTTCCCCACAAAGCAAGCACCCACGGATAACCGGGGGGCTGCCAAGGATCATCGGTGGAGAGTCGATCCCAGATTTGAACCGGATTCAGCGGCTCGGTGAAGAACTCCGCGCCCGCGTTGTACAGTGACCACCATTCGTCATACCAGATTCCGTCCGCGTTTAGGCTGCGTACACTGATGGCGGTTGCAAGCAGCAGCACACCGATCAGCGGCAGCAGGTACAAAACTGCCAGCGGTCGTCTCATGATGCTCCGTGAATAAAAAACGGTCAGAGACGCTTGACCAGAGTCGAGGCGTTGGAACGGGGAGGCAATACAGTCAAGCTGATTCTATTTTACGCGGGTTATGCACCAGTTCCTCACCCACGGATGAGGCGTGATATACTGTGCGGCGAATTGCTGTGCGATAGGGAGAAAACATGAGCGACATAATCGGCGACGGAAAAGTAGTGAGCATCGCCTACACGCTGACAGTCGATGGCGAACAAATCGAGCAGGTGACGGAAGCAGACCCGGTTGAGTACCTACACGGCGCGGAAAATATCGTTCCGGGGCTGGAACAAGCGTTAGCAGGTCACCAAGTGGGCGATCATATTTCGGTAACAGTGCCGCCGGAAGAGGGGTACGGAGACTATGACGAAGAAGACGTAGAAGTCTACCCTCATGATGCTCTGCCGGACTCGGATCAGCTTGAAGTAGGGATGATCATTGTGGTGGAGGATGACTCCGGGTTCATCTCCGAAGCGCTGGTCACGGCGATTGACGAAAAAGGTGTCACGCTGGATTTCAATCCGCCGCTTGCCGGGTCTACTCTGCTTTTCGATGTGCGCGTTATTGAGGTGCGCGACGCGGACGAAGAAGAACTTGAGCAGGGAATCCCGCACAGTCTCGAACTTGAGGATGATTTCGACGACGAGTTTGACGACGAATTTGACGATGAAGAATTCGAGGATGACGACGAGGACGAAGCGTAAAGCTCTCCCCGTGTGGACTGCTTCACCCCCCGTCCCCTGTTTCGGAACATGAGGACGGGGGAAAGTGCGGACTAATTCCAGACTTCTAGCCGCGCTTTTGTGCCGCTGGAGCCGGGATCGTGGCTTTCTGCCATCCGCTCGGTAATAGCGCGCGCACCGTAACCGACGATGTTTTCGTCAATCGCCCCGATGAAGTGGACAATCCAACCATAGACGAACAGATTTAGATTGTGTCCCGCTTCGTGCTTGCGGTGATCAGCCGTTGCTTTGCGGTGGATAAACCCGATATTTCCCATGTTGAAGGCGGTTTTTTCCGGGTTCACATTGGCGACAAATCCGCCGATCAGGAAGAATGTGCCGGTTTCCCAATCGACCGTGAAGGATTTGTCTTTCACTGTGGCGTCAACCGATGGGGTTTTGTCATCGCCGCCGATCTTGGCGACATCAAGACCGATCAGCCCAAGCAGTCCGCCGATCAGACTGAGCACAAGAAAAATCAGCCCCAGAAGCAGCGTGATCCACGACATCGGCGCAAGCCAGCACAACCAGCCAATCACGCCTTGAAAGAAGGCGTTCTGCGAGATGCCCTTGATCGTGGCAAGTATGCCTAACGCGAACAGGATCACAGCGATGATCAACCCGATCGTTTCGTTGAACCACTCCCCGTAGATGTTGTATGCCAAGACGAAGTTCAACCCGCTGGTGAATCCGATGATCCATCCGCGCAAGGTGCCGGATGTATCATGCTCGATGATTTCCGGTTTGGGAGCCTTAGCTTTCGATTTTTGAACGAAGTAGGTCGCGGCAATGTAACAGATAATCGTCGCGATTAACACGATCAAACCAGCTAGGTTGGTGAAGAAATAGCCGAGAAAGTCACCGATGAAGCCGAAGAACGTATCATCAAAGGTGAGCGTTGGGATCACCTGCACATCATTCCCATTGAGGGCTGCGGCGAATATCTGAACGAGCACGAACAAAAACACGCCAAAAACTGCTCCGAGAAACGTATTCGATAGTCCCGGTTTGGGTTCGATGGTATTCAATTGAGCCACTCCTACGCAGGTGCTATGTGCGACCTGTGTGACTCCATTGTATTCACGTGTGCGAAATGGGATAGTGATTGCAAAGGCTTGCTTTGGAAGTTTCACACCCTAAAAAGTAGGGGTATTCTGAACAAGCATAGAGGCTCAAGGGTGTTGATTCGGGTTATCCGTTGCCAATCCCTCTGAAACCGCCGCTTGCAGGAGGCGAGTATCAGCCGACAAGAAGGTGATCGTCTGCCCAATCGAAGCGGCACGCAGGTATATTGTGAGTGCGGATGCAAGCTGAATCGAATCATAAGCGCGAAGGCGATACTTTTCATGCAAATCAAGCGCTTGCGAAAGAATCGGCGGCACCAAGGCTAAAACATTGTATTGCGTGCGCGTATGATGCTCGATCTGCTGCCGGAATGCCTGCAAAATGGGTAAAGTAATATTCCCGTCATGATAGTGCCGCGCAATCGCAGACATCATTTCAATAAGCGTAATATGTGCAATCAGAATCGTATGACCTGAAGCGGGCGCTGTCAGATGCCGTATCCACCGTGTGCCCACTTCAGGCATATATCGCTTGACTAAAGCGCTGCTGTCAAAAAAGTAGCTGCTCATGCGCGATCGTGTCGTTCTTCAAGGATGATCTCCGACAATGGACGCTGCCCACTCAGCGCGACATCCAGCCGCTGCTGTGCCGCAGACTCATCGTAGCCTGCAATCTCCGCTTCACGCTCCCCGACTGAAATCAGCAGATCGGCGATCGCTTGTGTGAGCGAATCAGGCTGTTCCACAATATGAATTTGAATTTCCTGACCCTCACGGAGGTTAATCGGATCAAGCAGGCGAAGCTGACCATCATGATAAATCGCACGAATGGATACCATGTATTTATCCTCCAGAACCCTACTTGCTCCGAATTATACCAGTATCCCGTTGATGACCGGATTACTTCGGCGACATCCGAATCGCGCCATCAAGCCTTATCACCTCTCCATTCAGCATCTCATTTTCGATGATGTGCTGCGCCAACTGCGCGTATTCCTCAGGGCGACCGAGGCGCGAGGGGAACGGCACCTGCTGACCCAAGCTCACGCGCGCGGGTTCGGGGAGGCTTGCCAATAACGGTGTATCGAAAATTCCCGGCGCAATCGTCACGACGCGGATTCCCTCGCGGGAAAGGTCACGCGCGATCGGGAGCGTCATTCCGACAATCCCACCCTTACTGGCACTGTATGCCGCCTGCCCGATCTGCCCATCGAATGCCGCTACGCTCGCCGTGTTGACAATCACGCCGCGTTCGCCGCCCGCATTCGGTTCGTTTGCGCTCATTGCCATCGCGCACAAACGGATCACATTGAACGTGCCGATCAAGTTGATGCGGATCACCGTCTCAAACACATCGAGCGGATGCGCGCCGTTTTTGCTGGTGGTTTTCATCGCCATGCCAATCCCCGCGCAGTTGACATCAATATGCAGCGCCCCAAACCGCGAAACTGCCAGATCAACCGCCGCTTGAACATCGGATTCGCTGGTGACATCGGTTTGCGCGAAGGCAGCATGTTCGCCGAGTTCTTGCGCCAGCGCTTCACCCTTCGCCCCATCACGATCCGCGATGACGACTTTCGCGCCCATCTGGGCAAGCCGCCGCACAACCGCCGCGCCCAATCCGCTTGCGCCACCCGATACCAAAGCGACTTTATTTTGCAGTTCCATGATCAAATCAATCCTTTGATGTGCAAAAACAAAACTGCCGAATCTCGCAGAGTGATGACGCGGTCAACTATAGCGGATTCACCACAAAGAGCACGAAAGATCGCTTTTCCCTCTGCGTTCTCCGCGCTCTCTGCGGTTGATGCTTTTCTTTTCGCGCTTGCGATTTCAGCAGATGCGCGGGAGCGGATCGCCGGTGAGCATATCGAGTATACGTGAGCCGCCGATCGCGCTTTTGAGCGTGACCAGCCCCGGTTTATCGTCCTGCACGGTGCCGATGATGCGGGATTCATCACCCATCAAACGGGCGGCGGTGCGGGCATGTTCGGCGGGGACGAAGGCGAGGAATTTCCCTTCGTTGGCGATGTAGAGCGGATCAAGTCCTAAGATTTCGCACGCGCCGCGCACATCCTCGCGGACGGGAACGGCGGTTTCTTCGATGTGGAGATGCAGCCGCGAATCCTGTGCGATCTCGACCAGCGTTGAAGCAACCCCGCCGCGTGTGCAATCGCGCAAGCAGTGGACGGGAATCCCTGCCTCGATCAACGCGAGCGCGGGTTGATGCAGCGGCGCGCAGTCGCTGTCGATCGGTGTTTCAAATTCCAGCCCTTCGCGGACGCTCATCACAGCGATTCCGTGACGGGCAACATCACCGTTGATCAGGATCGCATCGCCAGCGCGCACACTTGATGGCGCGATCACCAGATCATGCTCGATGATTCCGATTCCGGCGGTATTGATATACACGCCGTCGCCGCGTCCGCGATCGACCACTTTGGTATCGCCGGTGACGATTTGTACATCTGCGGCTTGAGCCGCCGCGCGCATCGAGTCGATAATCCGCTGGAGCGTCTCCATCGGCAATCCTTCTTCGAGGATCAAGCCGAGGCTGAGATACAGCGGACGCGCTCCGCACATCGCTAGATCGTTCACTGTGCCGTTGATCGCCAGCGCGCCAATATCGCTGCCGGGGAAAAACAACGGTTTAACGACATAACTGTCGGTTGTGAAGGCGACTCGACCGCCGTGCAGATTGATCGCCGCGCCGTCGTGTTTCTCACCCAGCGCGGGATTACTGAATGCGGGGGCGATCATGCTGTCGATCAAGCGGTGCATGAGTTTTCCGCCGCTCCCGTGTGCAAGCAGCACATTGGGATAATCGGAGATCGGGAGCGGGCAGTTTAATGTAAAAGTGGTCATGAGATTGTCTCCGCGCGGCGGTAGCGGTAATACGCGGCGCACGCGCCCTCGTTGCTGACCATCGTCGCGCCGAGCGGTTTTTCCGGGGTGCAGCGTGTCCCGAATGCGGGACATGCTTCCGGCTTGAGCTTACCCTGCAAAACGAGTCCGCTCATGCAGTCGGGCGATTCTTCAGCCGTGTATTCGGTCAATCCGAAGCGAATTTCGGCATCGTAGCGTTGGAATGGCTCACGCAAGCCCAAGCCGCTCGACGGAATCTCACCGATGCCGCGCCATTTGCGATGAACAACCCCAAAAACTTCGCGCATCATATTCTGCGCGGGAAGGTTGCCTTCCTGCCGGACACAGCGCGCATACTGGTTCTCGACTTCGGCGCGTCCTTCTTCAAGCTGCTTGACAACCATGTAAACGCCTTGCAGGATGTCGAGCGGTTCGAAACCGGTGACAACGAACGGGACGTGATAACGCGCCGCAAGCGGAAAATACTCCTCATAACCGACAACGGCGCAAACATGCCCCGCCGCTAAAAAGCCCTTCACGAGCGCGTCCGGTTCAGAGAGGATCGCTTCGATAGCGGGCGGAACAAGCACATGCGAGACGAGAATCGAGAAGTTTTCGACGCCCATTTCGGCGGCGCTTTTGACCGCAAGCGCATTCGCCGGAGCGGTGGTTTCAAAGCCGACAGCGAAAAAGACCACCTGCTTATCGGGATTGGCGCGGGCAATATTCACGGCATCGAGCGGTGAATACACGATGCGGACATCGCCGCCCGCCGCCTTCGCGCTGAATAAATCGCCTGTTGTGCCGGGGACGCGGAGCATATCGCCAAACGACGTGAAGATCACATCCGGGCGGCGGGCGATGTCAACAGCTTTGTCGATGAGTTCAACCGGGGTGACGCAGACCGGACAACCGGGACCGTGCAAGAGGCGTACATTGGGCGGGAGAAGTTCATCGATCCCGTATTTGACAATGGCGTGTGTTTGACCGCCGCAGACTTCCATTAACGTCCAATCGCCTTTGGCAAGACGATGGATTGCTTCAACATACCGCTGCGCCTGATCCGCGTTGCGGTATTCATCCATGTATTTCATGCGGTTTTCCCCCCAAGAAAACCAAGTAGGGGCGGCTCGTGAGCCGCCCGCTTGTGATTCTGTCTTACGCGTTCGGTTGATAGCTGTTGAGCGCGCGCATGTACTGGGCGCGTTCAAAGGCGCTTGGATCAGATGCATTGACCTGACTCACGCTGCCGCGCATCTGGCTGATCGAATCGTATTCTTTTTCTTCCAGCCAACGAGTCATGTCGTTTTCGATCGTCTTGAGATAGCCGATGCCGTTCTTGAGCAGCGCCGATGTAATCTGAACGACATTCGCGCCTGCAAGCAGTACCTTCAGCGCGTCTTCGTGGGTATGGACACCGCTGGTCGCTGCGAGTTCAGCGCGGACACGCCCGTACAGGATGCCGATCCACGTCAGCGGCAGACGGAGCGCCTGCGGCGTGCTGAGGATGACATTCGGGGTAACATCGAGCGTTTCGAGATCGATATCGGGCTGGTAGAAGCGGTTGAAGAGCACCAGCGCGTTGACTTCGGCGCGGTCGAGCTTCTGGGCAAAGTGTGCCATATTGCTGTAATACGGGCTGAGTTTGACCGCTACAGGAATGGTGACGATGCTCTTGACGGCGCGCACGATATCAACCGTTTGGCGTTCGATTTCTTCGCCGGAAACAGTCGGATCGGTCGGAATTTGATACACGTTGAGTTCGATTGCGTCCGCGCCTGCCTGCTGCATCTTATAGGCAAACGTTGTCCAACCGCCGAGCGTCGCGCCGTTCAAGCTGGCGATGATCGGGATTTCGGTCGTTTCTTTCGCCTTGCGGATCAGTTCGAGATATTGATCAGGGGCGGCGTGATACTGGGTCGGTTCCGGCGCGTAGGTCGCGGCTTCCGGGTGACTATCAGCGGAGTGGGTGAGGAAATAATGCAGGAGTTCGCGTTCACGGCGAATTTGTTCTTCAAACAGCGAGAACAGGACAACCGCGCCCGCGCCTGCATCCTCGGCGCGTTTGATGTTATCTAGGCGCTCCCACAACGGTGAGGCGGATGCGACCAGCGGGGATTTGAGGGTTTTCCCCAGATACGTCGTGCGAATATCAACCATAGTGATTTCTGTTTCTCCCCCTCTAAGTCGTACGATGGGTAAGCTATGTTTTACCAAGAGAAGGGACAGGGCATACCCTGTCCCTACACTATCTTAATGACTGCTGTTTCCGTTCGTGCCATCACTGTCTTTGTGGAAGGAACGGTTAGCGAGGTATTCGTACATGGCGAAGCGCTCTACGACATCTTCCTGCGCCATTTCGAACAGGCGGCGTGCCTCATCCGGTTGGCTCAGTTCAAGCATCTTGAAGCGGTTTTCCATACGCAGATAGTCTTTGAGTGCCAGTTTTGGCGCTTTACTATCCAGCGAGAGCGGGTTTTCACCCTGTTCGCCGCGTGCCGGGTTATAGCGATAGAGCAGCCATTGACCGCTGTCCACAGCGGCTTTCTGGTTCTTGAGCGCTGTTCCCATGTTGATGCCGTGCGCGATACAGTGCGAATAGGCGATGATCAGCGCGGGACCGTCATAAGCTTCGGCTTCGAGGAAGGCGCGCAGCGTTTGTTCATCGCGTGCGCCCAGTGCAACACGGGCGACATAGACATGCCCGTACAGCATCGCCATCATGCCGAGGTCTTTCTTGCCGGTGCGTTTGCCACCCGCCGCGAATTTCGCAACCGCAGCAAGCGGGGTCGATTTGGATGCCTGTCCGCCCGTGTTTGAATACACTTCGGTGTCCAGCACGAGAACTTTCACATTACGACCGCTGGCGAGAACGTGATCCAGACCGCCGTAACCGATATCGTATGCCCAACCGTCACCACCGACGATCCAGACCGACTTACGCACGAGGTAATCTGCCAGCGAAAGGAGGCGGGTGGCTTCGGGGCTGTCCATGCTTTCGAGGATACCCTTAAGTGCCGCAACACGTTCGCGCTGTTCCTGCAAATCAGCTTCGTCGGACTGCTTCGCTTCGAGGATTGCCGTTGCAAGCTCACCGATTTGACTGCTGAGGTTGGCGAGGAGTTCGCGCGCAAATTCTGCGTGTTTATCGACTGCGACGCGAATACCCATGCCGAATTCGGCATTGTCTTCAAACAGCGAGTTTGACCATGCGGGTCCGCGCCCTTCTTTGTTCTTTGCCCACGGCGTCGTCGGCAGGTTGCCGCCGTAGATCGAGGAGCATCCGGTCGCGTTGGCGATAATGGTGTGATCGCCGAACAACTGGGAGACGAGCTTGAGATACGGTGTTTCACCGCAGCCCGCGCACGCTCCGGGGAACTCAAACAACGGCTGCTGCATCTGCTGTTGGCGGATGCTGCTCACCTTGATGCGGGTGCGATCGGTTTCAGGCATCGCGGTGAAGAAGTCCCAGTTGGCGCGTTCGCTGTCACGCAGCGGCGCTTGCGGCTTCATGTTGATCGCCTTGAGCGCGACAGCAGATTTGTTCTTGGCGGGGCAGACATCTACGCAGATGCCGCAGCCCGTGCAGTCTTCCGGCGCAACCTGAATGGTGTACTTCATCCCGGCGAATTCGGTATCGCGGGCATCAATGGACTTGAATGTTTCCGGCGCATTGGCGAGCAGTTCTGCGTCATATGCCTTGATGCGAATGACGGAATGCGGGCAGACCATCGCACACTTGCCGCACTGGATACAAATATCCGCATCCCAGACCGGGATTTGTTCGGCAAGATTGCGCTTCTCATACTGCGACGTGCCCGTCGGGTACGTACCATCGTTGGGGAGCGCGCTCACGGGGAGCAGATCGCCGCGACGGGCAAGCATCGCGCCCTGTACGTTCATGACAAAATCGGGAGCGTTGCGCGTCACAGGCGGCGCAAATTCGCGGATACTGGTCACGGTTTCGGGGAGCGGGACGCGGATCAAGTTTTCGAGCGTCATATCGATCGCTTCGAGGTTCTTCTGCACAATTTCGGGACCCTTCTTGCCGTAGGTCTTTTCGATACTGTGCTTGATAGCGTCAATCGCTTCTTCGCGGGGCAGTACGCCGCTGATGGCGAAGAAACACACCTGCATGACCGTGTTAATGCGTCCGCCCATTCCGGCGGCTTTGGCGACTTTGTCCGCGTCGATGACGTAGAAGCTCATATTGCGGTCGATCAACGTCTGCTGCATGGCACGGGGGAGATAATCCCACACGGCTTCTGCCGGGATCGGCGTATTGAGCAGGAATACTGCGCCCTCAATCGCTTCATTGAGCATGTCGTACTTCTCAAGGAAGATATCTTGATGGCACGCGATGAAGTTGGCGCGGT
>CALBRY010000379.1 GCA_937927665.1 uncultured Chloroflexota bacterium | reverse complement strand
AAACCATCCTCAGGTGTGTCACTGGCGGCAAAACGGGTGAAGTTGTCGGCATCATAGTTGTACCGGCTTATCCCGTTGGCATTATAAGAACGGATCCAGAGGTGTCCGGTTGAATCCTCTAGAATACTCATAATGTTATCGCCAGCCAAACTCGTTATATCCGACGGATCGTATTGATAGGTTTTAATGGTGTAACCGTCAAAACGGTTGAGACCAAACAGCGTACCAAACCACATGAACCCTCTGCTGTCCTGATAAATCGCTAAAACCGTCGCCTGAGACAGCCCATCTTCAGTGGAAATGTGGCTAAAACGAAGCTGCGAAACATCTAGGGGAGTATCAGCAGGTGTGTCTTGCGCCATTGCTGTTTTTAGAGAACCAAAAAGAATCAAGCTGCAAATGAGCAAGCCGAGCAGTCGATAAGACGATTTTGTAGCAATGCGCATGATTTTCCCTGCTTCGTAGTTCGAAACCACAATCATGACTTGGGGCGGTGTTCGTACAATAGTTTTCATTTCTTACAGAGCATCATAGCGATTTCTATGAAGCGAAAATACACCCTTGAGGGTGTATTTTCGTAAAGGTTTTTCTAATGGACTGGTTTAGGAAATCAGTCGGTGCTGAAGAGCAATAATGACTGCTTCTTGCGAAGTGGAAACCCCAAGCTTGCGATACAAGTGGCGGCAGTGCATCTTGACTGTGTTATAACTGATATTGAGGTGTTCAGCCGCCAACAGCGCCAAGACCTGCTGTTCCATGTTCGTTAAAGAAGCAATATCTGGAAGAGGGACTCGTAGATCATGAGTTACAGCAATGAGCGAAAAAACCCGGTCAATGATCTGCGCAAAATCTGCTTCCTTTGAGATGAACCCGATCGCCCCCGCCCGAAGCATGTCCTGCTCTATCACCTCAAAGCTGAAAGCGCTGACCCCGATGATGATCAGTTTTGGAAAAAGCTGGTGCAATGTTTGGGTCGCTTCGATGCCGTTTCCGTTGGGCATATGCACATCCATCAGCACAACATCGGGCTGAAGCGTTTTACAGAGGGCAATACATTCGATACCACTGGCAGCCTCTCCGATCACAGCAAATTGGGCCGTCGTTTCGAGTACGATTTTTAGCCCTGCCCGGAAAATAGGGTGATTATCTGCAATGACAGCTTTCCAAGCGTGCATGACAATTCTCAGCTATAGGGTAGGCATAGGACTGGAAGCGTATCGGTCTTCCCAAAGTTTAATGAATCATGTGACCTAACGCGCATAGGCATCCAGAAACTGTTTGAGTGCGCTGTTTGTTGCATCCGGGTTGACCAGATTGGCGGCGTGCGTTCCATTAGGAATGCGGAACAATCCTTTGACATTCGGCAAAACTCGGAAAAGGGAATGCTCTGCCAGTCCAATCGGAATACCTTCGTCCGCACTGCCATGCATCACATAAGTTGGCACGGTGATCTTGGCAACTTCTGTTGACGGCATATCGTCGCGATCGATCAAGGCGTTCATGCCATGAAAAACGTTTTTTGATGAGATTGCCTGCCAGCGTGGAACCCAGTAGTCACGTAGAATCTGACTTTCCCCCAAAAACAGATGTGCAAACACCCCAATCACATCAGACTTGGCGCTGCTGGCAAACCCATCGCGCATGGAGCGGTAAGCTGCCTTCACGTCGTCGGTATCGACGCCGTTGTAGGTACTGAGGAATACGGCTGCCTTCACACGTTCAGGGTAACGAGTGGCAATTCGGACAAGCGCATAGCCTCCCTGTGACATGCCGACGAATGTCGCCTGCGCAATTCCTAAGGAATCGAGCAGTCCAATCGCATCAGATGCGGTGTCGTAAAGCGTGAAAGGTTTGCCATCCCAGCGGGTTTGTCCCAGTGAACGCGCGTCGAAGCGAACACAGCGATAATCCGCTTTTAAGAATTCAACCTGCGGGTCGAACATCGCCTGATCAAATAGGAACCCGTGCATGAACATAACAACGGGTTTTTCGCCGCCAGAGTCCTCGTAGAAAATCCCCTGTCCGTTGATCTCCGCAATTGGCATTATTAGCACTCCCTCTTTATATTGCGAATGATAATACTATCAAAATGTGACACAGAGAAAACCTCTGCCTTTTTATAAGGTATTTTTGATCTCTATAACCACTGCCTCACAGTCAATGTCAAATCGATATTCTGTGTGACAGTCTCCTTGCCAAAACCACTAAATCAGTAGGACGGACAGGTTTGACGAAAAACATGTCTGCGAGTCTCGCTTGCGGTGTATCAGCGTAGGTGTGATTCCCCGTTACCACAATGATCGTGCAGGGGCTCACGTTCGTATCGTGAATGCGAATATACTGAACAAGATCTAACCCGGACATTCCCGGCATTTCGACATCCACCACAACAATTTCGGGGATCCTTTCGCATAAAACGCTGAATGCAGCCGTCCCATCCTGGGCGGTCTCGACTTCAAATCCGGATGCTTCGAACGCCTTTGAAAAAACAGTTCTCAAATCAGCGTTGTCTTCGGCAATTAGCACGTACATATGTCTCACATTCTTTCATGATTCAGGCGCAAGTGAGCTAAAGAATCAACGGTTGCTATGGTGGGTCGGATTCTAGATCCCCAACCCTTGCGCGATTTGCTGCACAAATGTTCTTGAATCAACAGGTTTGGGGAAGTAAAGATCAAACCCCGCTGTTGATGCGTCTTGTGCCGTATCCGCCGAGTGATACGCCGTAATGGCAACAATTGGAATGTGGGCTGTCGCTGAATTGGAACGAATAGCCACAAGTGTTTCCCAGCCATCCATTTCTGGCATCGCGAGATCCATTACAATCACGGTTGGTTCAAATTCCTTCAGCAGATTGAGACATTCGATACCATTTCTGGTAACACGAACTTCCATTCCGTAATGCTGGAGAATTCTCGACACCACCTGAACGTCGTCAAACGTATCTTCGACGACGAGAACGCGCCAAGTGCTCATCTCTGTGTATTCCTTACTGGGCATTGAAAAATCATCGATTGAAATGCCGTTCCCGCAAAACGGCTTGAATACTGCTTACAAGATTGGCGATGCGGAACGGCTTAGGGATATAACCGTCAAACCCTGCTTCTTGGACCCGTTTCCGATCCTCCTCCAGCACATGAGCGGTCACTGCAATCACAGGAATATACTCCCACAAAGGGTTCGCCTTAAGTTGCTTGAGCATTTCCCATCCGTCCATCTCTGGCATGGACAAGTCGAGGAGAATGAGTGATGGTGTGAATTTATGCATCACTTCAATTCCTTCTAAACCGTTCTGTGCCGTATACACCGTTGCACCGTAAAAGGTCAACGCAACGTTTGCAACGCCGAGGTTATCTTGTTCGTCATCAACGACGAGCACAATCCAATCTCTAACATCAGTCATGTCAGTCACTCAATGAACTCCGTTATCGAAGGTATCCGCATCTAGTCTCTGAGTTTCAGACGATGGTTCAATCAGGGGAAGGAAAACGGTAAATGTACTTCCCACACCCAACTCACTTCGCACTTTGATATTGCCGCCCATTGCCAACACAAAGCGACGAACAATTGCCAATCCCAACCCTGTACCGCCATGTTTCCGTGTAGAGCTGTTATCAACCTGCCGAAACTCATCGAAGATGACTTCTTGAGCAGTCGGAGAAATGCCGATTCCGGTATCGATTACATTGATCGTCCACGAGTTTTTGCTGTTTTGGCGCAAATCAAGCTTGACGTGCCCCTCATTCGTGAATTTGAACGCATTTGAAAGCAGGTTGATCACTACTTGTTTGATTCGTCCCGCATCTCCGACCAGTACTTTTGGTAGGCGCTGATCGATAACCGCTTCGAACCGCAGCCCTTTTCCTTTTGCCAGTCCATCAACCTGCATGACGATCTCATCCAACCACGCCTTTATATTGAAGGGCGATTGATTCACATCCATACGTCCAGCTTCAATCTTTGCCAGATCAAGGATGTCGTTGATCAAACTGAGCAGATGCTCGGCATTAGCGAGGATGCGTTGGTGAAAATCGTGCTGGTCTTTGAGGAGTTCACCCGCCATTCCTGCCAAAACAATATCGGAGTAGCCGATAATCGCGTTAAGCGGTGTTCGCAGCTCATGCGACATTGTTGCGAGGAATTGGCTCTTGAGCTTGCTCGATTCATCTGCTTGGCGGCGTGCGACGGCTAATTCGCGGTTCGACTTCACAAGTTGAAGGTTTTGTTGGTGGATTTTGTGTTCGGCTTCTTTTCGTTCGGTGATGTCATCATATACGCCTAGAATTCCAAAACCTTGTCCCATCGCATCATGGAGCGGCACTTTACTCGTGCGCAGCCAAATTACCTCTCCGCTTGGTGTTGTTTGGGGTTCTTCAATATTCAGTTTAGAGCTGTTGGTTTCAATGACAGATCGATCATCTGCTCGATAAAGTTCTGCTTGCTGCGCCCACACAAGATCAA
>CALBRY010000378.1 GCA_937927665.1 uncultured Chloroflexota bacterium | reverse complement strand
GCTGCTGGTATCGGCTGTCAATCCGGTTGAATTGGCGTCGAGCGTGTAACCAATACCCGCAGCGTCAATGCTCAGGGTATTGAAGGTTGCCACACCTGCGACCGCCGCCACGCTGACAGTGCCGCTGAGCGTACCGCCGCCGGGGTTTGTCCCGATCGTCAGATTGACGGTGGCGGTGCTGTTGACGACATTATCGAACGCATCGCGGATTTCAACTGTGACCGCCGGAGCAATCGCAACACCTGCAACTGCATCGGTTGGCTGCTGCACAAATGTTAGGTGATCGGCGGCGGCGGCAGTAATGTCAAAGGGGGTGCTCGTATCGCCCGTCAAGCCCAACGATGTGGCATCCAGCGTGTAACCTGTTCCAACCAGATCAATGTTCAAGCCGGGGAAGGTCACAATCCCGTTCACGGCAGTTTGAGTGAGCGTGCCGCTGAGTGTGCCGCCGCCGGGGTTGGTGCCAATTGCCAGTGTAACCTGTGTCGTGTTATCGCCGACAACGATGGCGTTCGACGCATCACGAATTTCCACCGTTACCGAAGGCGTGATCGCCGCGCCTGCAACCGTATTCGTCGGCTGTGTGCCGAACGTAAGCTGCGTGGCTGGCTGCGCGGTAATGTTGAATGCATTGCTGCTCACATTCAATGATCCGGTCGATGACGCGACGAGCGTATACCCAACGCCTGAGTTATTGATGCTCAGTCCGGCAAATGTCGCTACACCATTAACAACGGTGACAGCGCCGCCGCCCGTGAGCGTACCGCCGCCGGGGTTGGTACCAATTGCCAGCGCAATCTGCGACGTGTTATCGGTCGTGATGACAGCATTCGTTGTGTCGCGCAGTTCAACCGTCACGGCGGGCGTAATTGACGCGCCCGCATTGGTATTGGTCGGCTGCTGCGTGAATACGAGCGTTGGTCCGATCACCGATGTCGAAACGAGAGCGGTGTTATTCGGACCGTTCGGATCGATCTGCGTCGCAGATGAAGCAGATGAAACCGTCGCAGTATTGCTCACCGAAGTGCCGCCCGTACCGGGGTTTGTCCGGACAACCAACGTAAACACACCATTCGCCGCCGCAGCTAGAGCCGAGATGCTGCATGAGACAGAACCTGTGCCGCCGACTGCGGGAGTAGAGCACGACCAACCACCGGGGGAAGTGAGCGAGACGAAGGTTGTCCCGGTCGGGATTGTGTCGCTGAGTGAAACTGTCGAGGCGTTACTGGGTCCCGTATTCGTGACGGTGATGGTGTAGCTGATATCGCGTCCCGCCGTCACTGGATCGGGTGTATCCGTCATGGCGACGGTCATGTCTGCAACTTCGATAGCGGTGAGGTTGCGAATTGCACTGTTATTGAAGGAATTCGTGTCAATCGTTGTTGCCGGAGCCGCGACCGAAGCTGTGTTGTTGATCGGGGTAAGTTGGTTCGTCGGGATCGCTCTGGTCAGCGTAAATGTGAGCGTGTTGCCGCCGCCGTTGGCGATGTCAACCAACTGGCTGATATTACCCGCACCCGCTGCGCCAGTTCCAGATGGTGATCCACTCACACAGGAAGCTGAACCCGCAGCAACGCATGACCATGTAGCACCCGCCAACTCCGGCGGCAGCACGTCGGTGACAGTTGCGCCGATGACCGCGCTCGGTCCGCTGTTGGTGACGGTGATCGTGTAAGTGAGTGTAACGCCCGGTACATAATTGAGGTTTGCATACGCCGGGAAGCCTGTTACCGCGCTCGTCTTGGAAATGGCGAGATCGGCACTATCAGCAAAAAGGCGCGCATAAAGTTCGTTGTTCGGGCTGGATGTCCATGAGAAAAGCGCATATCCGTTATTGGCGTAACCGACGGCGGAACCGGTATCGACGGTCGAATTCACCGTATCAACACGAAACTCGCTCCCAATCGATGCGCCTGCCGCGCTGTAGCGGCGTCCTTCGATTTGCAGATTTGTGCCAGCCGTAACCGTATACGTCCACGAAATCATGAACTCGCCGGAATTGTTCATGCTCACGTCAGGAGTGTCATTCGCTGTGCCAGTGTTCGTGCTGACAAGCGTTTCCGCACCTTGTGGGGTAAGGGAACTGTTGTAACGCTGGAAATAAACCTGAGCGTTCGCGAAAGCATGATTACTGCTCCACACGACGACAAAGTCGCCGGTCGGGCGCATCGCAATCACGGGGTCACTTTGAGTATTGGCGGTGCTGCCGGCGGTGATTTCGCCGGTGATTGCCGCTCCCGCACTGTTAAATCCCCGCAAGACGATATTGGGAACAGCGGGACCAACGGAGGCATCACGCCAGACGATGACGAAATTGCCCGTCGAATCCATACCAATCGCAGGGAAAACTTGAGGATTCGTCGTGGTCACATTGGCTTGTGTAGCCGAACCCTGTGCCACGCCCGCACTATTATAGCGTTGGAAATAAATCCCCGTGCTGCTGCCGTCACCGAGGCTCTGCCATGTAACGACGAAATCGCCGCTCGCATTCATGGCAACCCGCGCATCGGTTTGTGCACCCGCCGCACCTGCGACTAAAACCTCACCGGTGAGGGCGGCTCCGCTCGCATTGAACTTTCGAGCATAGACGTTGTAATTGAACGACGCCGTCGCATCGTCGTCACTTTCCCACACGATGACGAAGTCACCATTCGTGGGATTGACCGCGATACGCGGGCGACGCTGATCGTTGACATTCCCTGAATGAATCAGTGTGTTGCTGCCTTGGGCAACGCCTGTGCTGTTATAGCGTTGGAAATACACATCACTCTGGGTCAAATCCACATCACTTTGCCAGACGACGATGTAGTTACCTGTCGTGGGATCGACCCCGATATCGTCGCGGAAATCGAGCAGGGTTGCCCCTGCGCCAGTTGATGTATTGACTTGAAACTCCCCAGTGACCGGACTGAGCACCGCGTAAACCGGGCTTAGCAAGGCGAAAAGAGTTATTAAGATGGAAACGAACCCAATTTGACGCAGTCGTACATGCACCGGGTTCTGCATTGAGCACCTCGTGATTGAAACAGTCGATAAATGATGTACTTCACGAGCACCCGCTCAACGGAGAGAGAGTATGATTACAATCTAGAGCAGGCAAATTAAAATGGACAGATGTTTGAAAAACAATCCATCTCGAGTATACTCATCTATTGTCACTCTTGACAACTTCGTTTGTGGCAAAGTGGTCACAAATAGCATTATCAGTTTTTCTTTACGTCGCTGCCCTCACTACCCGTCTCCATAAAGATGCTTGATCGCTGTCTGTTTTAGATAGGATTAACCCAATCCAAAGGACGATTTATGCGCGCCCGCCTTGGAAGCAAAGGCTTGACCCGACGTGATTTTCTCAAAGGTGCTGGACTTGGTTTAGCTGCCAATTCAATTGCTCCAGCGCTGGGATCCATTGCTTTCGTCCATAATCTTCGGACGGCAGTACTGGTGCCAAACTCCACACGTTACCCTCAACTCGGAGAAAATTTCACGGATGGATTAAAAACATATTTCTCACAAGCTGGACAGCGGTTGAATGCATCGTTTCATCGCGCCTCTCCGGGGGCGATGATCACATCCGCGCTGAAAATTTTGACAGAACAGTCCATTGATGTCCTCGTCGCCTACATGAATCCACTGGCGGCGTTGTGGCTGCATCCGATGCTCGAAGAGCGGCAGATAACACTGCTGGTTGTTGATCCCGGCTCGCAGTTTGTCGTCGAATCCGATCAAAATCCCTTTGTTCGGTATCACTCGCTAAATCTATGGCAGTCTAATTGGGCGATGGCATCGCATGCGGTGACTCGGTTCGGTCAGGGTGCATTCCTCGCGGCGTCCCAATACGAGAGCGGGTTTAGCGGTCTGTATGCGGCACAGGTTGGCGTGGAAATGGCTGGCGGCAGCGTGATTGACACCACAATCACCCATGTGCAGGTGGAACATGATCGCCTTGACCAAACGATCAGCGCGATCCGCTCTGCTCGTCCGGACTTTGTGTTTGCAGCATACAGCGGCGCGCAGGCGGTTGAATTCGTCACCGCTTATCATGCCTCTGGCTTAAGCGGCGAGATTCCGCTGGTCACATCCGCTTATACGGTCGATGATGGACTTCTTTCGCAGATGGGCAGTGCTGCATTAGGCATTCAATCGGCGTTTTCATGGGCTGGTACACAACCTCATCAGAAGAATCTTGATTTTGTGACCGCTTATCATGCTCAAACCGCCCGGTCTGCGGACTCGTTGGCGCTCCTCGGTTACGAGACAGCCCAGATCATCGACCATGCGGCGCGTTTGGCACCCGATCAGCGCGGTGTAGTGCTCGCACAGGCGATTTCTACCGCACAGCTCGATAGTCCGCGCGGTGCAATACGCAGCAGTTCTGACGCCGGACGCACTTCCGTTGTTCTTCGTGAAGTTCAGCAAGTGAACGGTTGTGCTCAGCATGTCATAACCGGACTCTTTGATCCCCTTCCGGAACAGGAAGTCCAAGCCAGAGTGGCAACCAACAACCGCACGGGTTGGCTAAACGCCTATCTTTCGTAATCGACTGCCGCAGTTTAGTGAATTGAGGTCAAAAATGGTTCAACCGTTTATGGGAGAAATCAAGATCGTTGCATTTAACTTCGCTCCACGATCTTGGGCGCTGTGCAACGGTCAGCTTCTACAAATCAATCAGAATCAAGCTCTTTTTTCAATTCTCGGCACCACCTATGGCGGGGACGGGCGTGTCACTTTCGCTCTGCCGGATTTTCGAGGGCGCACGCCGTTTCACATGGGTAACGGATTCACGTTGGGAGAAAGGGGAGGTCAGGAAGCACACACGCTTAACATCCCCGAAATGCCCGCCCATACGCACGTATTGAATGCAGATAATGGGGGTGCCGCGGGTTTTGACCCAACAAATGGCTTCTTTGCTGCCCCTACATTGAATACTTATGGTCCTGCGGGGAATGGAACAACCACCGGGCTTCAAGTGGGAAACACGGGGGGATCACAGCCGCACAACAACATGCAGCCCTACCTCGTGCTGATTTTCATCATTGCACTAGCCGGTATTTTTCCATCACGCAGTTAAGGAGGCGCACATGTCAAACCCGTTCATTGGTGAAATTCGGATGTTTGGAGGCAATTTTGCGCCCTTAGGTTGGGCTTTCTGCAATGGAGACCTCGTTCCTATTTCCGAAAATGATACGCTCTTCACTCTAATCGGTACTAATTTTGGCGGTGATGGGCAAGAGACATTTGCACTGCCAGACTTGCGCGGGCGCGTCCCGATTCATCAAGGGCAAGGTCCGGGATTATCATTCTATGTCATCGGTCAAGCTGCGGGGACAGAAACCGTTACCATCACGCAAAACCAACTCCCCACCCACAGCCACCCCTATATAGGAACCCTGAATCCTGCGGCATCAACATCCCCGAACAACACTGTATTTGCGCGAGCGGCAGGAGATATTTATTCGTCAGATCTATCAGCCCCTGCGTTAATGAGTGTACAGAGTATCGGGGCTGTTGGCGGCAGCCAACCGCACGACAATATGATGCCCTTTCTGGTCATCAGCTTCATCATTTCGCTTTATGGCATTTTCCCGAGCCAGAGCTAGGAGCGCCAAATGACTGACCCCTTTGTTGCAGAAATTCGTATGTTTGCGGGCAATTTCGCGCCAGTTGGCTGGTCATTGTGCAATGGACAGCTTATGCCCATCTCCCAGAATACCGCTCTCTTCTCACTGCTCGGAACCAACTATGGTGGGGATGGGCGATCGACATTCGGACTTCCCGACTTTCAGGGGCGTGCACCGATGGGGCACGGTCAGGGACCGGGCTTGAGCGATCGGTTTATCGGGGAATTCAGTGGTTCTGAAACGATCACATTAATTGAAACGGAAATCCCGGCGCATGGCCACTCAATGAGCGGCTCACAGGGGTTTCCCGATGGGGATCGGATTTTACCGGGGACTGCGCCCGGTGCTTTTGGGACGGATGCGCTTTATAACGCAACGAGATTATCACCGACGACCATGTCGCCACAAGCGCTTGCAGTGTCGGGGGGAAGTCAACCACACAACAATTTGCAACCCTATCTGGTTGTGACGTTCATCATCGCTATGCAGGGTGTGTTCCCACCGCGCGGTTAGGATAAATCAGTGTTATGGCGATTTCGCTGCGCCCTTTCACGCTAGAAGATGAGGACTTTCTTTATCGTGTCTACTACAGCACCCGCGAAGATGAACTCGCGCGGGTGCCGTGGACAGACGAGCAGAAGGAAGCCTTCGTCAAAATGCAGTTTTATGCACAGCACACCTTTTACATGGATCAGTTCCGCGACGCTCGATTTGATGTGATCGTGGTGGATGGTGAACCTGTCGGGCGACTTTATGTCGACCGGCGTAAGACCGGAATCCGCATCCTTGATATTGCTATTCTGCCCGCGTTTCGCAGTCAAGGAATTGGCACACAATTGTTGAACTGGTTATTCACCGAATCGGATCGTACTCAACTGCCAGTCAGCATCCACGTCGAAAAGTTCAATCGCGCGCTCCACTGGTATCAGCGCCTCGGGTTTCAGCAAATCGAGGATCAAGAAGTCTATTTACTTATGGAACGACGACCAACGCCTACAGCTTGACTAAGGTTCACATGACACAAAAAAACATTCCGCCGATGGACAAACTTGCAAGCGGCGACTTTCGCCCTTATCTCAATCAGAAGTTTCTCATTCATTATGGGCAAGGGGAAACACTGGATGTTGAATTGATCGAGGTCGCTGATTTGAACGATCACCAGCAAGAGCCGATCCCCGGAAAGCGCATCCCATTTTCCTTGATCTGGCGGTCTGCGAACCGCACCCAATACCTCCCGCAGCATACGTTTACGATCACGCACGAAGAAATGGGATCGCTCGCAATTTTCATCGTTCCGCTCGGCGCCGATTCGGTTGGAATGCGCTATCAGGCGATTTTTGCTTGAAGCCAACCTCGACCTGTCGCCAATGATTACTCCGATTGAATCCTCAATCAACTTTGTGCGTCAGCGAGAACACTTCATCTACATGTGCTAAATGTCACCTACCACGGAGTCCGCTTCCATCCGACTATCGTACGGTCAGCATCACACACCTTTCTGGCGCTGATTTGCGTATAGATGCACAGAAACGAATCTGTGCATTGGAGGGCGTCTATGTGTTGTTTGATTACTATCCTTCTGCTAGTCGGACCACGCGCTGCGGCGCTGGTGTGGGCGCTGCTAGATCAGGCGCGCTGGCAAGTCACCTTTGACAACCTGATTTTGCCGTGTCTGGGCATTCTCTTCTTACCGTGGACAGTTCTGGTGTATGTGCTGGTCGCGCCCGGCGGCGTCGAAGGGATCGATTGGCTGTGGTTGATCATCGCCTTCCTCGTCGACATGGGCAGTACGTCGGGCAGCGCTGCTAAGAACCGCAACCGTATCAGTCGCGAGCGCGGCTAGGGCAAGAAAACAAAGACAGACCGTGCGTGAGCGCAGGGACGAAATGCCGCCGTGAAATCTCGTAACGGCGGCGTTGTTCTCGGTGAAGATCAGAATTTGTTCATGGCAGCAGTCGCATAAGGCGCTGCCGGAACACTATCGCACTCTTCACACAGCCACGAGAGCATGGCAGGCTACTGTTTCCCCACGATCACTGGCTTTTTAACTTCTATCAGCAGATTCGCGCTATGATGGAACACAATGTCCGAATCACGATGGAGTTGGTGTGTTAAACATCCGCACACTTGTGATCTTCGTTATCCTGTTTGCTGTTCTGTCTGGCATCGCGCCGACTCGCGTTACCCCAGCATCGGCTCAAGGGCATCCCGACTGCACGAACATCACCTACAATACCCCACAGACCGCAGAATGTGACGCGCTCATGGCGGCGCAGCCCTATCCCGACGTGACGCCAATTCCGTACGATCTGGGTGTGATCGCGGGGCAGAACTTCATCTATTTTGATGCCGATGATGTTTCACTCTACAATGCGCCTGATGGCGAAGAGGTTGAGGTTTTCCCCGCCGGGCGCAGCAGCTATTTCCATGTGCTCCAGATGTCTGACAATTGGGCTGAGATTCGACCCGGTCGCTGGGCATCGCTTGAAAATGCCCACTTTGCCACCCCTTCGACCTTCACCGGCGTGATTATCAACCATATGGAGATGCCCTTCGCGTGGGCAATTTATGATCACTGCACCTCGCTCACGCCGGGCGGCAGGCGCAACTGTCAGCAGTCAGGCTCGTTCCGCCGCTATGACCTGATGAACATTTATGCCACCGTCACTGTCGGCGAATTCGACTGGCATCTTGTCGGACCGGGACAGTGGACTGTGCAAACCAATCTCAGCATTGTGCATCCTACATCACCCGCCGTTTACAGTTGGCGTTGGATCGGTGTGAGCACCTACGAGCAGAACCTCGTCGCCTACGAAGGTGAGCGCCCTGTGATGGCGACGCTGGTTTCGTCCGGGGATATGGAGGAGGAACGGTGGCGCACTGATGCCGGTGTATGGCAGGTCGAGCTT
>CALBRY010000377.1 GCA_937927665.1 uncultured Chloroflexota bacterium | reverse complement strand
CCCACCGGCGGGATAATGAATACCAGAAAGCTCCCAGTCGGTTCCATAGGAACTTCGTAAAACATGACTATAGGGAACAGGCTTCTGAGCGCATTTTGCATTTCGATGTCTGATGCCGCGATGATAAACATCATTTGACGGTCAGGGCGGAACTCGTTACGCGTGCCAGTTCTAGGCGCAATCGACTCATACAACACGTCGAGCGTGAACGGCGAACCCGTTCCCGTAACGGAATCCAAGTCACCTGTTTCCATAGCGACGATGTTGGCGGGCAGCCACCCATCCGCATACGGGATAAAGGTATTGCTGCTTGTGCCGTTTGTTTCGTTAAAGGCGCGAACTATTTGCGCCGCATGCCTGAAGGGAGGATTCTCTCGCATGTAGATATATGCGCTGTCGAAGTAGTATTCGAGGTTGACAGCGGTGCCGAACACGAGCAGCCCGGCGAACACGAAGTAAATCACGCGCCTAAGCCCGATCCACGCGATATATTGCTGAATCGTCGTGATCATCGTCCCGAACATCAGCGCCGCTAGATAGAGCACGGCAGGCACCGTGAGCAAGATGCGGAACATTGAGGGACCATTTGAGCCCGGAAGCACGAGAATCGCGCTGGGGATTAAGCCCAACACAACGAACAGCGGCATGACCCAATCGCCGGGATCGCGGCGGCGGAAGATTCGCACCGCAAGTAAGCCGATACTGAGCACGAATAACGATCCGGTGAAGGGATCGAGAACTGGGTCGCCTCTGACAGTGCCATAGAACTTTCGCGCATCGCCTTGCCAGTTTATCAGCAGGAAGCTGTCAAGCATGTTATCCGCGAAGGTGCTTACTTTGCTTCCTATGTAGGCGATCAAATTCCCCAAGCTGCTTGTCGCATCAACGTTGTCTCCAATAAAGGACACCGTGACGCGCGACCAAAAATAATCAGGGCTTAGCAGCGAATAGACACCCATTGGAATAAAGACGATCAGCGACATCAACACCAGCGCCACCATGTTGATGACGAATGGGCGAATCAGTTCACGCTTGCGGTAGCGGGTAAGCAGGGCAATCGCAAAGGCGGCAACCACAATCACCGGGAGTCCGCGCAGCGCCGCATAGGTGTACATGCCCCAACCGACCCCAAAACCTGCCGCCAGAAAATCGGCGCGGCGGTTGAGGCGCAAGGCGCGCACCAAAAACGTCAGCGTGAACAGGGTTGGGAGCAGCCCGCTGATCTCGCGCAGCCCGTCGCGGGACATTAAGACTGTCCAAAAGCTGGTCGCCACAAAGAATGCCGTAAGCAGCGCCACCAAATTACGGAAGCGCGACGATTCCTCTTTTAGGAGCGTTTGCACCATCCAGAATGCCAGCGGGATCGCCACAACCCCTTGAATAGCCGTTGTCACTACAAGCAGATCCAAGGTGACCGGTATTCCGGTAATGTGATGCACAAGGGCATTCAGGTAAAAGTTTCCCGCCTCACGTCCGCCAAACGGGAAAAAGACTGGCAGGTGACCGTCCAGCACATAATACACGCTGAGCAATTCTTCAAAATGGTCGGCGTTGGGATCGGGGGGATACCTACTAAGATCGTGAAAGCGTAGAAATGCACCGAACAGGATGATGGCGATCAGTGCTAACAGCGTCCAACTCAAGCGAAGTTTCAGGGTCGGTTGGCGCAGCCACAGCAGCACGCGCACAGCGCGTGCGAACAGCAACTCCGGCTTATCGTAGAGCAGAATCCACCAGATGATGATGCTGAGTATCCAGAAGAAGATGACGTAAAGCGTCAGTTCGTAGTCAACCAATAACGTCGCGCTCCACGTGGTATACAGCGCCAAAGTCAGCAGGACGATACGCGGTCTATAGCGCATGAACAGCGTTCGCGGCTTTTCGACCTTGAGTTGAGCTTCGTCCGTTTTCGGCGCGGGGGGCGCAAAGATTGGCTGAAAGGAGAGCAGAAGCGCGCTGATGACGCCCATGCCCGCGGCACCCAAGAGAATCATCAGCACAATGCCGCTTTGATCAGGATTCCCCGCGATGCGCGCTTGGTTTTGCTGGATTGAGGTAAAAATCGTCGCAGCCAGCAAAAACAGCATTCCCACGAGGTAGATCAGTTTTTCCCCATTAATCAGCGATAGGAGCGGCGCGAAATCGCCCGAAAGCAAAAGATCGGGCGTGGTGAGCGTTTGATTCTCGCCGCTGCTCACGTTAGAAAGCGTGTTTACCGTGATATTTGAGCCGGGCGCAGCGTTCGATGAATCGGGAATCGCGGCGGTGTTTTCCAAGTCACTCACGAAGTAGATCCTTTGTTATTGGCGCGACGACGCCGCAAAACTATCATGTTCGGCTACTGGTAAGCATTATACATCAGCATGGTTCTGTGGAGCAGCAAACAGAAATCCTCGATAATTCATGCGTGGCTGGCTCGCAGGCATTGGTGCAGACTACGTGACCTGACGCCATCCGCCTCCCCTTTGAGAAACAAAGGAGTTCCACGGTTACGCTAGTCTCATACCATGCCGTGTACAGTGCTGCTCACATAACCGTGTCTTGACGGTTGCGGTGGTATATTCTGGTGTACTGCGCTGGTACAAGTACGATCTCCAGCATTCGTTTCCCCTACTAGAAAAGGAGAAGCAATGGACTTACTCAGTGACAATCCGATTGAAAACGTGGAGTTCAAGGGGGTGGATTTCTCAAGAAGAGAAATCAAGATCAAGGAGATTATCGATACCCGCTTCACCCGCTGCGCATTCGCGGAGGCGATCTTCAAGGAGTGTCGATTTCGCAACTGTGTATTCACAAAATGTGATCTGAGCCTGTCACATGTAACAGGCTCACAGTTTTCGAACGTTCAATTTGAGGGCTGCAAAGCTTCGGGGATCAACTGGACAGAGGCATCCTGGCAGAAAAGTGGACTCTTTCGCTTGATCGACTTTAATGACTGCTCCTTGAACTATTCAACCTTTTTCGGGCTGAAATTAAACGGCATCAGAATAACGCATTGCATCGCCCGAGAGGTCGATTTTGGGGAAGCCGACTTAACACGCGCAGTCTTTGATGGTACGGATCTTGCGGGCAGTCTCTTCATGCACACGAATTTGACAGAAGCGGATTTCACCAAAGCTTCAAACTATTCGATTTCAGCGAAGCACAACCAGCTTATGAAAACCAAGTTCTCCTTACCGGAGGCGATGTCGCTTCTGTATGGTCTGGATATCATCCTCGTCGATCCTCAGAACGAATAGGAGCATTTTTGATGTCGCAAAAAGTCTATGTTGCAGGACCGCTGTTCAACACCCATGAGCGCATGTACTTGGAGCAGATCACCGCCGCGC
>CALBRY010000376.1 GCA_937927665.1 uncultured Chloroflexota bacterium | reverse complement strand
TACGAACACCCTAACACAATCCGCATCGGAACTCATGACCGCTCCTGTGATCACGATCAGCACGCAGAGTTCTGTGCTTTCGGCGCTTAATTTATTGATGGATAACGGGCTCAAGCGGCTTCCGGTTGTGAATGAGGCTGAACAGCCGACCGGATTGGTTGGGCGTGCGGGGTTGATTCGAGCGCTCATGCGCCCGCCGAATTAGACTCAACATGAAAGCGCAGCAATTATCCATCGCTGCGCTTTCGTGTTGACTTCTCTAGGCGGTTTGCGCGGGTGACGGTTCGACGATCGTCTGCTCTTCGCTGTCGTGGTGATACCCGATCATTTTGTGACGATCTTCATCCCACAGGCGCACGCGGAGTGAACGCAGACTCGTACGCAGTGTTAGCGGCTCAATCTCTTGGAACAGCGGATTATCGTTGTGGCAGGTTTCTAGTTTGTAGTTCGGGATGCGCGGGCTGAGATGGTGGATATGGTGAAACCCGATGTTTCCCGTAAACCACTGCATCAGCCGGGGTAGTTGATAAAAAGAACTGCCCTGAAGCGCTGCCGTCGCAAAATCCCACTGATCATGGCGTTCCCAATAGGTATTTTCGTATTGGTGCTGCACGTAGAACAGCCATACACCAATCGAGGAAGCGACCGCGATCACCGGAATTTGTACAGCGAAATACGCTTGCCAGCCAATCGTGAAACTCATGCCCAAGAAGATGCCGAGCAGCGTCAAGTTCGTCCATACGACGCTCATCTTTTCGCGTTTCTTATCAGAAATGTTGCTAGTGGCAAACCGTTGAAGCACGACGAAATCGACAAACGGTCCGATTCCGAAAATGATGAATGGGTTGCGGTAAACGCGGTAGAACAGTCTCATCCCCGGCGAAAGCTTCTGAAATTCATCATAGGTCAGCGTCCATACATCCCCTACCCCGCGCCGATCCAGATCGCCGGAGGTGGCATGATGAACTGCGTGGCTGTGCCGCCATGAATAATAGGGGGTGAAGGTGATGATCCCCGTCAAAATACCCACAATATCATTGGCGCGTTTTGACTTGAAAAACGATCCGTGTCCGCAGTCATGGAAGATGATGAAAATCCGCACAACGAACAGTGCCGCCGCAGTCGCAAATACGAGTGTGAGCAGATAGGAGATTTCGAGGCTGCGATAGGCGAGATACCACAAAATGAAAAATGGCGCGATGCTGTTGAGCATTTGCCACAGACTGCGTCGTAAATCCGCTCCTTGATAAGGGGCAACAGCCTTTTTCCAAGGCAGATTATTGACGGTGGACGTCGAACTTTGAGGGTTAGTCCCGATAGACACGCTGAAGCGATTCTCCACAACTGTTTGAGGTAAAGAGGGGCATTACAATCCAACTAGTGAGTCATAACCGTCAAAGTGCGGATTCGTTACGCAAACCATTCTCACTCTTAATCTAAACACCCGAATTGGGCAACCATTTATGCAGGCGTCGTCGCTTGAACAGCCCGCTGTTATACTGTCTAACAATACATCGGCACGAAGGCACAGGTAGGCGTATGGCAGGTAAAGAGCGGAACGGTGTTTTTATCAGCTACGCGACAGGCGACGGCACAGCATTTGCTGAGGGTCTCCGAACCGCCTTAACGACGAACAAAATCGACGTATGGCAGGATGTTATCAAACTGCGCGGCGGCGATAACTGGTGGCAGCAAATCGTCGAAGCGATCACAAGCGTGAATTATGTGCTGATGGTTCTCACTCCGCTGGCACTAGAGCGCGCGACTGTTCAGAAAGAATGGCGCTTGGCGCGGCAGGAGGGCGTGCGTGTGCTGCCGATCCTCGCTTCGCCCGATGTGCCGATTGAGCGTCTGCCGCGTTGGATGCAAAAAATTCAGCTTTACCGCCTCGGTTTTGATCCGACGCAGCTTGATCAGGCAAAGAACTGGGCGCTGTTCCTCAATGATATTCAAACGGGTTATGAGCCGAAGCGCCGCCCATTTATGGCGGATGACAGGGGTATTTTTGTCGATCGACCGGCAGAATACGGCGAATTGATCGAAAACCTGATCGACCGCGACAAAACCGAACCCAAGCCTGTAACCCGTACCTTGGCGCTGAGAGGTGCAGGGGGCTACGGCAAGACAACGTTGGCACGTGCAATCTGCCATGACGAGCAGGTTCAAGAAGCCTTTGATGATGGAATTCTATGGGTAACGCTCGGCGAAAGCACGACGATCGACACCGTACGCGCTCAGATTGACAGCTTGATCGCCGTGATCGGCGGCGAACGGTTTGATGCGCCCACGCTCGAAGCCGCCAAAACACGCCTGCGTGAACTGCTCGAAGACCGCGACATGCTCATGGTGATCGATGATGTGTGGCACGCCGATCACGCTCGCCCATTTCTCGAAGGTGGGAATCGGGTAGCGCGCTTGATCACTACTCGCATGGGTGACAGTCTACCTGCCAGCGCACGCAAGATCGATGTCAACCGGATGACACAGGAAGAAGCGTTGGCATTGATCGCCTACGGAATGCCGCGCACGGCGTTTACGCCGGAGCGCGCCGCGCTCGTTCGCTTGGCAGAGCAGTTAGGCGAACAACCGCTCCTGCTCAAGTTGGCGAACGGCATTCTGGTCAACCGCACCGAAAAACGCGGTATTGGCGGCGCAATCGAATATTTGAGCGAACTCTACGACGAGTATGGGATTGGCTTAGGTGATCGCCAGAATCAAATCGCCGCCGCGATCAATGCCAGCGTCCGCCAGCTTACTCCGGATGAGCGCACATTTTACGAAAAGTTGACAATCTTCCCCGAAGATGCCGATATTCCATTGGCAACTCTCGCGCGCTGGTGGGCGGTACGTCCGATCCGCGCCGAGCGGTTGTGCGAAATGCTGGTCGGTTTTTCGCTGCTGCTCCAATATGACGAAACCGCGCAGACGATCCGCCTCCACGATGTGATCCGTAAGCATCTGGTCGAAAATGCGGCGGGGCTGTCAGATATGCATGCCCGCTTTTTGAGCGCTTATTCTCTGAACGTATGGGCGGAACTTCCCTACGATGAGCCGTATTTATGGGATCGACTCGCTTATCACCTGATAGAAGCGGGGCAAGGCGGCGTGTTAATCAATACCGTTCTCGATCTGCGCTACTTGGCACGCAAAACGATCCTGAAAGGAACAGCCTCGGTTGAGCAAGATCATGCAGCGGCGGCGCGTTTTGCCGAACAGCACGATCACCCACAGCGGGCGGCGCTGGCACTGCTCGAACGCAATTACCGGAATATGGTGCATATTCTCCGCCGATGCGAAAGCATGCATGACGCGCTGATTACTCTGCACGCGCGCTTGAATCATCTCGATGCGCTCAAATCTTCCTGTGCGGCAGTCGAATCCGACTTGAAACCGCCCTACATCACAAAAGGGCTGTCGCTTCCCGATCTGCCCCATCCGGCGTTGATCCGCACCCTGACCGGACACACGAGGCTCGTCAACAGCGCCGCTGTGAGTCCAGAGGGGCGTTGGATCGTTTCCGCGTCGGACGATAAAACGATCAAAGTGTGGGTAACGGAAACGGGTGAGGATCGGCTTACTCTGACCGATCATGCGGATTCAGTGAACAGCGCGGCTTTCAGCCCAGATGGGCAGTGGATTGTCTCTGCATCTAACGACAATACTGTTCAAGTGTGGGACGCTGGAACGGGCGCGCATCACCTCACCCTGACCGGGCATACAAATGGTGTCTACAGCGCCGCCTTTAGTCCTGATGGACGCTGGATCGTCTCAGCATCGTCGGATAAGACGATTAAAGTCTGGGATTCAGAGACAGGTATGGAGCGACTCACCTTGACCGGGCATACAAAAAGTGTCAACAGTGCTGTTTTTAGCCCCGATGGGCGCTGGATCGTCTCTGCGGCGGAAGATAGAACGGTCAAAGTGTGGAGCGCCGAGACGGGCGCGGAGCGGTTCACCCTGACCGGACATACGGGCAGAGTCAAAAGCGCTGCTTTCAGTCCCAATGGAAAGCGGATCGTCTCCGGGTCGGCTGATAGAACGGTCAGAGTGTGGAATGCCGAGACAGGCGCGAAGCGGCTCATCCTGACCGGACACAAAAGCGAGGTCAACAGTGCTGTTTTTAGCCCTGATGGACAGTATGTTATCTCCTCATCGATGGATCGGCCGATCAAAGTGTGGAATGCCGAGACAGGCGCGGAGCAATTGACCCTGACCGGGCATACACATGTGGTGAACAGCGCCGTTTTTAGCCCTGATGGACAGCGCATCGTCTCAGCTTCAAGGGACAAGACGATCAAAGTGTGGGATACCAGCTTATTGTCGCCTTCGCAGTTCGAAGCCGCTCCTATCCATCTTGCAGTGACGGGACATACAAGTGATGTAAACAGTGTCGCGTTTAGCCCCGATGGTCAATGGATCGTCTCCGCCTCGGAGGACAAGACGATCAAAATCTGGGATGTTGAAACAGGCGCAGAGCGGCTCACCCACACCGGACATAGCAGTTTCGTCAACAGCACTGCTTTCAGCCCCGATGGGCGATGGATCATTTCCGCATCGCGGGATACTACGCTCAAAATCTGGGACGCAATCACACCGTCCGAGTCCGGAGAGTGTGAAGCAGCTCGCACCCTAAATGGGCATACAAGCAGCGTCAATAGTGCAGTCTTCAGCCCTGATGGTCAGTCCATTATCTCGACATCAAACGATCAAACCCTCAAACTATGGGACTCAGAGACGGGCATAGAGCGGCTGACCTTGAATGGGCATACAAGCAGTGTCAACAGTGCTGCGTTCAGCCCAGATGGACAGTGGATCGTCTCTGCTTCGTGGGACAAAACACTCAAAGTATGGAATTATCAAACAGGCGCGGAACGACACACCCTGATCGGACATACAAAACGAGTCATGAGCGCCGCGTTCAGCGCCGATGGATCGCGAATCGTTTCCGCATCAGCAGATTTGACGATCAGAGTATGGGATACCGAAACAGGAACAGAACAAGTCACCCTCACGGGACATACAAACACGGTTGGAAGTGCCGCATTCAGTCTTGATGGGCGTTGGATCATTTCCGCATCGTGGGATAAAACGATCAAACTGTGGAATGCAGCAACGGGTATCTGCTGTGCAACTTTTTATGCCGATGCGCCGCTCAATTGCTGCGCGTGGTCACCCGACAAACGCTTGATCATCGCGGGCGGCGGGGGTGGCTATCTGTATTGGCTGCGATGGGTAGAATAAGCGAAAACGAGGGAAACAACATGCAGTATCGACTGCTGGGTAATACGGGGGTACGCGTATCCTCGTTGTGTATGGGGACAATGACATTTGGCGATGGTGCCGACGAAGCCGAATCGACGCGAATGTTCAACCGCTGCCGCGATGTGGGGATCAATTTCTTCGACAGCGCCAACGGCTACGCAGATGGTCGCTCGGAAACGATCCTCGGTAAGCTGATCGCCGGAAACCGCGATGATGTCATCATTACCTCGAAGGCAGGTTTTCCTAAAGGCGCGGGCGAAAATAATCAGGGTGCGTCGCGGCGGCACCTATTCTTACAGGTCGAAGGCAGCCTCAAGCGCTTGAATACCGACCGAATCGACGTGTATTTCATCCATCGTTTTGATCCTGCCACACCGATCGAAGAAACGATGCGCGCGCTTGATGATCTGGTCGCACAGGGGAAAATTCTTTATCCGGCGGTGAGCAACTGGGCAGCATGGCAGATCATGAAAGCGCTCGGCATCTCAGCCTATCGCGGTTGGGCGCGTTTTGAAGTTATCCAGCCAATGTATAACCTCGTGAAACGTCAGGCGGAGGTCGAAATTCTGCCGCTGGCGCACGCCGAGCAAATCGGCGTGATTCCATACAGTCCCCTCGGCGGCGGACTTCTCACAGGCAAGTACACAACGACTCAGCGAGAGGAACACGGGCGCATCGTCCAAAATCCGATGTACGCCGTGCGTTATGGGGACGCCCTCAACTTTGAAGTCGCGGAAAAATTCGCGGATTATGCACGCGGCAAAGGACTTCATCCTGCAACGCTGGCGATCGCGTGGGTAATGTCACATCCGGCGGTCACTGCGCCGATCATCGGGGCGCGCCGTCTTGAGCAGCTCGAAGCGTCCCTCGCGGCGCTTGAAATCAACATGACACCGGATTGGCGCGCCGAGATTTCTGCGCTTTCGGTACAGCCACCGCCCGCGCATGATCGAACGGATGAAAGCCGTTAAGACGAGCGGATCGACGCTGAAGATCGTCTCTTCGTTTCCGGCGCAAAAGGCTTTATAGTTCTTGTCAATCGCTTTGATTGCGAATGATCCTTTAGGAGACGGTATGTCCGCAGACAAGAAATTCCTTGAAGAAAACGCCAAGAAAGAGGGCGTTGTCACGACTGCCAGTGGGCTGCAATATAAAGTCCTGACACAGGGAACCGGCACGCGTCCGACCAGCGCCAACAGTGAAGTCGAAGTCCATTATGAAGGACGGCTCATCGACGGTAAGGTGTTTGATAGTTCCTATAAACGCGGTGAACCGCTCACCTTCTTCCTGAATCAGGTGATTGCCGGATGGACGGAAGGTGTTCAGTTGATGCCGATTGGCTCAACCTATGAACTATACATTCCGTCGGAATTGGGATACGGCGCGCGCGGTGCGGGTGGAGTCATCCCGCCGAATGCCACGCTGATTTTTAAAGTCGAACTGCTCAAGGTATTTTAGAGCATCGATTCCCGCACCATGCCCCAAATGGCTGCCAGATGGACAGCAGGTGGGTTGATTGGTAAAACGTAGAAAGTGATCCTCGACAGGAAATAAGTCGGAAGAGTAAGCACTATGGCAATTGCCAAGCAAGTTTTCGGACGTACGGGTCACATGAGTACGCGCGCGATTTTCGGCGCGGCGGCACTCGGTCAAGTGACACAGGACGAAGCTGACCAAACGTTGGAACTGCTGCTGAAATACGGCATCAATCACATCGATACTGCCGCTAGTTATGGCGATTCGGAAATACGCATTGGTCCTTGGATGGCGCAGCATCGTCGTCACTTTTTTCTTGCAACCAAAACGGAACGGCGCACATATGACGAAGCCAAAGCCGAGTTCGAACGCTCGCTGAGACGTTTGCAGGTCGATTCTGTCGATCTCATTCAACTCCACTACTTGGTGGGCGAAGCCGAATGGGATATTGCAATGGCTCCCGGCGGGGTGCTGGAGTATCTCCTTCAAGCGCGTGAGCAGGGACTTGTCAAGTATATCGGTGTGACAGGACACGATGTTGCGATCGCCCGGATGCACCAAAAGAGCTTGGAGCGGTACGACTTTGATTCGGTGCTGCTGCCCTTCAATTATCCAATGATGCAGAACCCGATCTATGCCGAAGGTTTCCAACGGATTTTGGAGATGGCGAAGGCACGCAATTTTGCCGTGCAAACCATCAAATCGATCACGCGGCGACCGTATCATGGTAACCGCACCCATGCCACATGGTATGAACCGCTCAACACACAGTCGAGCATCGATAAAGCGGTGCATTGGGTTTTGGGACAGGATGGCGTTTTCCTCAACACCGTCGGCG
This sequence comes from uncultured Chloroflexota bacterium, assembly GCA_937927665.1. Taxonomy (GTDB): domain Bacteria; phylum Chloroflexota; class Anaerolineae; order Aggregatilineales; family Phototrophicaceae; genus Flexifilum. Next base: position 762 of record CALBRY010000376.1, on the reverse strand, counting down.
ACATTCGCCTTCTGCCCATGGTGCTGGATGCGGCGAGTCGTTTTGAGGCGCGACCATCGGAAGCGGAAATGCAGTCGATGGCTGCCGAGTGGACGATGGAACCGCTGTTTACGTGATCAGATATGCGTAAAAGGGCATTGGAGATTGAAATCTCCAATGCCCTTTTACGGTTGTCTCATTGGTTTGATCAACAGATATCTTCGAGTGTTGTCGATTCGAGAATATCTACCACACAGTCCCGAATACGCGTGAACAAGTTGACAAGCTTATTCTCTTTTTCGATTGGTGTGGAACGATAGAAATTCTTACTCACCGATTCAGTAGGTGCGAGCGCTCCATCGAGCAATCGGATCACCTGTGCCAGCGAAATATCTTTGGCGGGCTTGTTCAGCCGATAGCCCCCGTTATGCCCTTTCAAACTGGCAAGAATCTGGGAGCGCTTCAGCGTCAATAAAATTTGTTCCAAGAATTTTGGAGGGATCGACTGAGCGGATGCGATCTCATCCACTGGTGTATAGACTTCAGCGGGCTTGCGTGCTAGGTAAACCAGAGCAAGTAAGGCGTATTCGCTTCGAGAGGTGAGTTTCATAAGGTTTCCAGCAATGCTGAACGTCACAAGCTTCAATTCCATCTTAATTCTACCATAGCGTAGCGTCTGCCATCTGAGTTCAAAAACGGGTGGTAACAAGATAGTGACATACTTGACTCTTAGATGACTAAAATGATAGAGTAAGTCGTCTAATGACAAGTGGAGGAAGGTCA